>JALZKK010000376.1 GCA_030859285.1 Acidobacteriota bacterium
CGCTATAGTCCCTTGTTCGATATATCCTCTGCCATCAAAGTCTGTAGTACCACTAGATTTTGGGATTTCACGAATAGGAATATCGGAATAAAGATCAGGCAATAAAGTTTTTAATTGGTCTCTGAGCTTTGCATATCGCTCAAAGTAATCAAGCACAGAAGGTGGGTCAAAGTATCGGCCTCGACCCGAAAGACGATTAGCAACCTTTTTATGCAAAGCTTGGAGTTTAGCAATTATTATGCGAATCAGTAGTTGAAAACGAGTGAAAGCATGGCGAATGCAAGTTTGCCCCAGCATTGCACCAGCAAGCTTTCCGTCGAACGCACCTTACTCGCGTTTTGGATTTGCGTTTTTTCATTGAGCCAGTTGAAAAAACTCTCAATTGGTTGCCGCAACCGATTGACCATGCGGTTGAATGCTTTCTGCGTCTCACTCAACTCTGAGCCTTTCGGTTTCTTGTGCGGCGTGTACAGCCGTGTCGCTTGTGCGGTGAGCAATTGTTCTAACCGCTGGTCGCGAAACGCTTTGTCGCCAAACAACGTCGAGGTCGGCAAGTGGATGTCTTGCTCCCGCACACTGGCGAGGTCGTGGACACTGGCGGCGCGCAGCCAGATGCGGTCAGGCAGCGGGAGGTGGCCGTTGCGGCGCTGTGCGATAGTGTGCAATCGAACACCGTGAAAATGCGTCTTTTTGGCGGCACAATAGCCTTTGTTGGCGATCTCGCGCCCTACTTTCGCCTGGTAAGCGTGTCCGTGTTTGGCCAGCATCACGGGAAAAGAATCAATCAAGCGGTCAAGTTCCGGCACCATCTCAGCTTGCAAGCGGCCCAGCCATGTGCCGCCTAGTGCTTGGAAAGTTTGCGCCAACAAATTGAGTCGGTAACAGAATGTTTGATAGCTCGGCAAATGTGGAAACCACTGCCGCCAATAATTGACGATTAACCGATAGATGGCTTTCTTCTGAAACAAGCCATTGAGATGACCGAAGAAGAAAATGGTGATCAACTCCTGATCAGTAAAAGCGGGAGTCGCGTTATTGCTCAAGCGTTGAAAACAAGCCTGGGAGCAAGTATCGTAAGTGTGACAGACACGCAGATATAAGTGAATTAGTTGATTTTCCATGAGAAGAAAATTCTACCAATTCGGCTGTGTGTCTGTCTTTTCAACTACTGATTCGCATAGCTGTTCCAAGTACGGTTTAATGTCGGCCTTGCAGCGCGAGCAATTTGTTAACGATCCCGCGCGCAGCGTGAGGGCGGGCGAGTTGGCGGGCGCGCTCGCGCATCGCGGCGAGGCGCGGCGGGTCCGAGAGTAAGCGGTCGATCTTGAAAGCCAGCGCGGGCAAATTGTTGCAGCGGATGGCGACGCCTTCTTCGAGTAAGTGATCGGAGTTGCGCTCTTCCTGCCCCGGAATCGGATTGACGATCACGAAGACCAATTCTTTCGCCAACGCTTCAGAAGTCGTCAACCCGCCCGGCTTGCCAAGCAGCAGATCGGCAGCCGTCATGTACTCGTCCATCTCGGTCGTATAACCGATGGGCTTGATGACGGTTGAAGACGCCGACGCAACCCTCGCCGCGATTCCTTCCAACCTCGATTTCAACTCTTCGTTGCGCCCACACAAAGCGATCACTTGCGCCGGATGTTCGAGCGCAGCGAGCGCTTCGACCATGTGTTCAACGGGACCAACGCCAAAGCCACCGGCGGAGAGCAGGATCGTCGTCCGGTCGGGCGCGAGGCCGTGCTTCTCGCGCATGGCGAACTGATCTTTGTCTTGTGCGAAGACGGGATCGATAGGAATGCCGGAGACAGTGATCTTGTTCGGCGTGATGCCGAGTCGTTCGAGATGCACGCGCGTCTCCGGGAGCGCGACGAAATACTGATCGTAATGGTGGCACAGCCACATCGCATGGACATCGAAATCCGTGACGACAATTGACTGCGGCCAACTGATCCGCTCTTTGGCCTTGAGCCAAGAAATGATTTCCGCCGGCAGAAAATGTGTGCAGACGGTGATCTCCGGCTGGTACTCGCGCAGCATCTTGACGAACGGTCGCGTGTTCAGCTTATCGAGCGCGAGGCGACGGCGCTCGTTCTTCCACGGCTTATCGAGCGCGTCGTAGAGCCAGCCCAACAACTCCGGCGTCTTATTGACCATCTCGATGTAAGCCTTCGAGTAGAGATGCCGGAACAGCTTGTTCGTGTAAGCCAGCGTATCGACATGGCGCACTTCTTTAGCCGCACCCGCTTCCGCGAACGCGCGCGCCAACGCCTCCGCCGCACGCACATGCCCCGCGCCGGCTGAGGCTGAGAGGATGAGAACTTTATTGAACAAGATTCGGATATGGTTTCGAGTTTCGGGTTTCGAGTTAAATGCAAAGCTGATTTTGCACTCGAAACTTGAAACCCGAAACTTATTCTAAGCGGTAGTTCGGAGCTTCCTTCGTAATGATCACGTCGTGGACGTGGGACTCTTTGAGGCCGGCGGCGCTGATGCGGATGAAGCGGGTGTTGTCTTGAAATTCCTTGACGGTGCGGCAGCCGGTGTAACCCATACCGGCGCGCAGGCCGCCGACGAGTTGCGTCACCATGTCGGCTAAGGTCCCTTTGTACGGGACGCGGCCTTCGATGCCTTCGGCGACCAGTTTGGCTTCGACTTCCGTGGACTCTTGCGCGTAACGGTCGCGTGAGCCTTGCCGCATCGCGCCAATTGATCCCATTCCGCGATAGGCTTTGAACGAGCGGCCTTGAAACAAGATCAACTCGCCCGGAGATTCTTCCGTCCCGGCGAAGAGCGAGCCGATCATTACCACATCCGCGCCTGCCGCAATCGCCTTCGCCACATCGCCGGAGAACTTCACGCCGCCATCCGCGATCACCGGCACGCCACTCCCGCGCGCCGCCTCCACGCAATCGCGAATCGCGGTGATCTGCGGCACGCCCGCGCCGGTCACGACGCGCGTGGTACAGATCGATCCGGGTCCGATGCCGGTCTTGACCGCATCGACGCCGGCACTGATTAACTCGCGGGTCGCTTCTGTGGTGGCGACGTTGCCGGCGATGAGTTGCACATCGGCGTGACGGCGTTTGATCTCGCGGACGGCTTCGACGACGCGCGTCGAGTGGCCGTGCGCGGTATCAATGACGAGGCAATCGACGCGCGCCTTGACCAGTTCATCGGCGCGCTCACGAAAATCGCCGGTCGCTCCGATGGCGGCGGCAACTCTCAGGCGTCCGAGATCATCTTTGGCGGCTGATGGGTATCGGATCGCTTTCTGAATGTCTTTGACAGTAATCAAGCCCTTCAAGTGTTTGTCGCCGTCGATGACGAGGAGTTTTTCGATGCGGTGCTTTTGCAGGACGGCTTTGGCTTGTTCGAGCGTCGTGCCGACAGGGACGGTGACGAGCGGTTGCTTGGTCATCACTTCGGACACGGGAACATCGAAGCGCGTCTCAAAGCGCAGGTCGCGGTTGGTGATGATGCCGACGAGGTGGCCGTCCTCATCAACGACGGGGACGCCGCTAATGTGGTAACGCTCCATCACGGCGAGGGCTTCGCTCACAGGCCGGTCGGGACGGATCGTGACCGGATCGACGATCATGCCGGACTCCGAGCGCTTGACTTTATCGACCTCTGCGGCCTGCCGCTCGACGCTCAGATTTTTGTGGACGACGCCGATGCCGCCCTGCTGCGCGATGGCGATGGCGAGCGCGGCTTCGGTCACAGTGTCCATCGCCGCCGAACAAAGCGGGATATTCAGCGAGATGCCGCGCGTGAATTGTGTCGAAGTGTCGGTCTCTGCCGGCAGCACGTCGGAGCGACCGGGAACGAGCAGCACATCGTCGAATGTTAAACCTTCAATGAGATCGTCGGTGAGCATAATGAAGAATTACTCCCCTCCAAAAAAACGGAGCGAACATGCGCCGCGCGTGGAATGATTGGTGAATGAGAACAACTGCCGTTGAAGTAAAGTGGAGCGTAGCAAAGCGGATCATAAAAGGCAAAAGGCAAAGTCTGGAGTCTGAAGTCTGGAGTCAAAAGCAGATTGTGTTTGACTCCAGACTTCAGACTCCAGACTCTGACGGCTATTGTGCGTAATCATTTTTGTTAATCACCAGCTCGACGAGGGAACTGCCTTTAATGTTGGTCGGGCTGCCGGCGGCCCGACCATTGACGGTGACTTCGAGGGCTTTGGCTTTGCTCTTCGAGTATTGCAAAGTCAGGCTCTCATTCGCAGTGAATCCCTCGACTTCGTTGGCGGAGAGTGTGATTTCGGTGGATTCTTCTTCATCGA
>JALZKK010000399.1 GCA_030859285.1 Acidobacteriota bacterium
GCCATCAGGAGCATCATGAATAAAGTTGAGCAGTATTATCAAAATACTACTGTCATGTATGATCACATGGCGCTACATGACAATGGCAATACAATACTTGCTCGTTTGCGAGAGGCCAAAACATATCGTGAACATAAGCGGCAGAATTCGCTCACCGCACGTGAGGTATAATAACAACTTGCTTGCAGCCAGCCGCCCTTCAGTTTGCGCGTTGTTTTCGGAGCGTGTAGGCCGCTGAACCCAAGCGTTATGAACTTATTTCGCAGCGACGTTTACGAAAACCTCTTGATGGCGCTGGACACGCTCTGGCAGCATAAGCTGCGTTCGTTTTTGACGATTCTCGGCGTCGTGGTGGGGACGATGACGGTGATCGTGATCGCGGCGTTCGTGTCGGGGATTGACGCGCGTGTGTCGAAGGAGATCGAGTCGTTTGGGACCAATTCGGTGTATGCCTATAAGTTTGATCCGGGCTTTAACTTCAACCCGTCGGCGGAGGAGCGGATGCGGAAGCCGCTCAGTTATGAGGATGCGCTGGCGGTGGCGGCGGAATGCCCTTCGATCAGTTACGTCGCGCCGTTCATGTCGCCGGTGGATTTTACGGCGGGGCCGTTCACCGAGCGGGTCAATGTTCGTCATCGTGAGATTGAGATGACCAACGCGACGGTGCAGGGATCGCTGCCCGCGTATTTCAGGATGGGCGTGACGACGGTCGCCGAAGGGCGTTACTTCACCGAAGAGGAGAACACGCGACGGGCCGAAGTGGCGGTGATCGGGAGCGACGTGGCGAACACGCTCTTTCCGTTCACGGGCGCGTTGGAGCGGGAGGTGATGATTGACGGGCGGAACTATCGCGTCGTCGGCGTGCTGGCCGAGCGCGAGACTTTCCTCGTCGGCGCGGAAGACCCGAACAACGAGAACAAGGCGGTCTATCTGCCGTACCTGACGTTGAAGCAACTTTACCCGGACGTGGACGACAATTTCATTATGGCCCAAGCCCGGCCCGGCCAGTTGAAGCAGGCCGTCGAGGAGATGCGCGAGGTGCTGCGGAAGCGGCGGAAAGTCCCGTTCGACAAGCCGGATAATTTCGGTTTGCAAACTTCCGATGAGATCATCGAGCAGTTCGGGGCGATCACCGGCGGCGTCTTCGCTTTGATGGTGGCAATTTCCAGCACGGGGCTGTTAATCGGCGGCATCGGCGTGATGAACATCATGCTCGTCTCGGTGACGGAGCGGACGAAAGAGATCGGCGTCCGCAAAGCCGTCGGCGCGCGCCGCCGTGACATCATAATCCAATTCCTGATCGAGGCCGCCACATTGACGGGACTCGGCGGCGTGGTGGGCATTGTGTTGGGAATACTCATCGCCCTCGCGATCCAAACCGTGATGCCGACGTACATTCCGCTCTGGGCACCAATCGTCGGCTTCGCCGTCTCAGTTGGACTCGGCGTCAGCTTCGGCCTGTGGCCCGCGTGGAAGGCCGCGCGCCTGAACCCGATTGAAGCGCTCAGGTACGAGTAGCTATAGCTTTCAAGAAAAAGATTGAGCCACGAAGGCATACGAATAGAACACGAATGAGGTGGAAGCAGAATCAGGCAGCGATGTGCCGCTAACATCTGGGGCGCGCGTTGATCTTTTTCCTTCGTGCTAATTCGTGTCTATTCGTGGCAAACTTTTTCTTGAAGTCTAGCTATCCTCCGTCGGCTCGCTCGCGCCATCGTCGTTGTAAGTTTGGAGTTTGCGATAGAGCGTCTTGCGTCCGATGCCGAGGGCGCGGGCGGCGCGAGTCTTGTCGCCGCCGGTGTAGTCGAGCGTGGCTTCGATGGCGCGGCGTTCGATCTCGTCAATGGTCGAAGGGACTTCAATCTCCAATGTGAGCGTGCGGCCTTCCTGTGCGGCGCGGGCGCGTTCGGTGCGGGTGCGTGCGCGCTCTTCGAGTGTGGCGCGGGTGATCGCTTCGGGCAGATCGTCGATCTCGATCTGGCGGCTCGAAGCGATGATCACGGCGCGCTCGATGGCGTTCTCCAACTCGCGGATGTTGCCGGGCCAGTCGTAATCGATCAGAGCGAGGAGCGCGTCTTTCGCGATGCCGGGGACGAAGCGACCGGTCTTCTGTTTGTAGTGTTCGAGGAAGTGGATGACGAGCGGGTGAATGTCGCCGCGCCGCTCGCGCAAGGGCGGCAGGCGGACGGGAAAGACCGAGAGGCGATAGAACAGATCGCGGCGGAACGTGCCTTGCTCAATCGCGCGTTCAAGATCGATGTTGGTCGCCGCGATCACGCGCACATCCATCTTCAAAACCTCATTGCCGCCGACGCGCGTCAACTCGCCGTCCTGCAAGACGCGCAGCAGACGTACCTGCGCCTGTAAGCTCATCTCGCCAATTTCATCAAGAAAGAGCGTCCCCCCGTCGGCCTCTTCAAACTTGCCGCGACGGCGCGCGCGTGCGTCCGTGAACGCGCCCTTCTCGTGGCCGAAGAGTTCGGTCTCCAAGAGCGTTTCCGGGATCGCCCCGCAGTTGAGTTTGATGTACGGGCGGGCGGTGCGCTGCGAGTTGTAGTGAATGAGATTGGCGAGCAGTTCCTTGCCCGTACCGGACTCGCCTCCAATGAGGACGGAGGTCTGCGTGTCGGCGACACTCAACGCGAGTTCGATAGCCCGGCGGATCGCGGGCGTCTGTCCGATGATGCGATCTTCCGCGTGACGCTCATATAGCACGCTCCTCAAGCGCATTACTTCCGCCGAGAGTTGGTCACGTTCGAGTGCCGTGCCGATCTGATCGGCGATGCCTTCGACGAGCGCGGTCTCGTGGTCATCAAAGCCCGTGCGCGCTTCGCTCCATACAAGACCGAGTAGTCCGAATGTCCTCTGCTCGCCGCCAATGCTGACCGGAGCGACAAGCGCGGCGCGCCCGCCGAGCGTCGAGTTGAAGATCAATCTCAACGGCAACGGCAGCGTGCCTTCGACAATGGGCAGCGTCTGGCCTTCAGCGATCAAATCGACAAGCACGGGAAATTCCGAGAGATCGATTGACTTGCCGTGCGCCTCGATCAAACCGCGCACGCCCTCAGTCGCAGCGTGCGGCGCAGCCTTGAACGCCGCGAGGCTGATCGCCTTGCCCGTCGGGTTCATCAC
>JALZKK010000058.1 GCA_030859285.1 Acidobacteriota bacterium
ACTCGGCACTGCCTTCAAGCAAGCAATCGGCGCTCCTCCAACCAAAAAGGCCGGAAGAGCGCCGACGTTGTGGACGAGCCTTATTCCCGAAGGAACAGGCATCTTGAGAGGCCGCTGCTCTAAAAGAGTGTCGGCCTCAAATGAAACTCGTCAAAGACTCTACAATTGTTCAAGTCGCTGGCCCGTGCCGAATGTTAGATCGTGCGCCGGCCCGTCAGCAAGCTGATCAGCAACAGCACGAGTGCGACGACGAGAATAATGTGAATCAAGTTCCCCGCAATGCCGAAGCCGAAACCGAGCAACCACAAGATCAACAACACCACCAAAATTGTCCACAGCATAAAATTTCCTCCCGCTATTTTCTAATCATTTAACCTCTTGTGCTAATGTCACTGGGCAATGCTCGTGCCAATGCGACAGATCGTCATACGGTTATTAGCTAAGTAAAGAAATACAAGTAAGTTGACGAGTTCTTTGTATTTCTCGGACGCCGGCAGCGAAATTATCAACGGCAACTTTCGTATGGAAACACTTCGGTGAATAGCAGCTTGACAGTGCTGTTTTCAATCAACTGAAAGTCTATTGACATCGCTTTCCATTTGCCGTAGAAACGACCCATCGATTCCCCCAAGAAAATTTTCGACGAACTAGAGGAGAATTGCTATGCAAGGTCCGCTCAGGGGAATCATCGCCGGCGTCGCCGCTTGGAAATTAGGCGGCGGTTGTATCTCAACCATCTTGATCTTCATTGTAGTCTTTTACCTACTCGGTTACGTGAATTGCTGAACTGCCAATGAACGCGGACGGCAATTGACGACGGGCCACGTGCCGGGACGTGCGGACCAGAGCGCCTGCCGTTTTTTCCGCGCGGGCATTTGTCCGTTATGATAGGGCGCATGAGAAATTTCGTGTGCCTCTTCGTCGCGGCGTTTTGTTGCGCGCTGTCAGCAGCCAGCCAGAACGCGCCGCCAACTCAGCCTCCGCCGCAACCGCCACCGTCAACCGACATCTTCCTCGTCTCACTCAACGCCAGACGCGCGGGCCAGTTGGCGTTCGGCCAGCCCATCAACATCACCCGCCGCGAAGGCTATGACAACCAACCGTCGTTCCTGCCCGGCGGCGAAGAACTGCTCTACACTTCGCAGCGCGGCGAGCAGACCGATATTTATCGTTACGACTTGCGGCGGCACGGCGACGGCGCGCACGCGCAACTGACCGCCACCGCCGAGAGCGAGTATTCGCCGACGCTCATGCCGGGCGGCGCAGGCTTCTCCGTGATCCGCGTCGAAGTTGACAAGAGGCAACGGCTCTGGAAGTTTCCGTTCGCGGGCGGCCAGCCGGCTTTAGTGCTAGAGCAGATCAAGCCAGTCGGTTATCACTTGTGGATCGATCCGCACACGCTCGCGCTGTTTATTCTCGGCACACCGAACACTTTGCAGCTCGTCGATGCGCGGAACGAAAAAGCGGAAGTAATCGTTGAAAACATCGGACGCTCGTTGCATCTAATTCCAAGAGGACGGGGCCAGTTCAGTTTCGTGCATAAGGTTTCGAAAGACGAATGGCACGTTAAGTCGTTTGATCCATGGACGAAAAGGATCGAGACGATTGTGCGGACGCTGCCGGGCAGCGAGGATTTAGCGTGGCTGCTCGACGGCTCACTACTGATGGGGCAGGGCGCGAAACTTTATCGCTTCGATCCGCGCACAAAAAAGTCTGGCTGGCAGGAAGTCGCAGACTTTTCCGCCGCCGGTTTGCAAGAGATCACGCGCCTCTCCATCAGCCCGCGAGGGGACCAACTAGCTTTCGTCGCGCTGCCGGTGCCCGAGTCGCTGCCACAGCGCAAGATATTTTGAGTAACCCGGCGATAAAAGAAGATGACAGATACCTCCGTTGAAATCTGAAGCGGATGTCTGTCGCTGCTAATGACAGATGAATTTCGTTCCGCAGAACATTTTGGTGATCGACTTCGGGCAACTCGGCGACGTAGTGTTGAGCTTGCCGGCGTTGCACGCGATTCGCCTGAAATTTCCGCATGCGCGGATTACAGTGGCAGTGGGACAACCGGGCAAGGCGGTAGTCGAGTTGGCGGGCTGCGCCGACGATCTGCTGATCGTGGATCGGGTGGCGTTGCGCGACGGGGCGAAGCCGCTCTCGCTGTGGCGGATCGGGCGGATCGTCAGGGAAGTGCGCCGCCGCCATTTCGATTTCGTGATCGATCTGCACAGCCTGTCAGAGACCAACCTGCTCGGCTGGCTCTCCGGCGCGCAGCATAGGCTTTACGCGCGCCGCCCGAATCGCTCGCTCGACTTTCTCTCGAACTTTCGCCCGCGCCCGCCCGTCGAAGACCAACAGCGGCACGCTGTAGATCGTTATCTCGATGTGATCAAACCGCTCGGCATCGGCGACATTGCCCGCGCGCCGCGCCTGCCTGTGCGCGTTGAGGACCAGCGCGCCGTCGAACAGCTTTTGCGGAAACACAAGTTGCCGGCGGACGCGCCGCTCGTCGGCATGTTCGCCGGCGCAGGCCATCCGAGCCGTCGTTGGCCGCTCACGCGCTTCGCTGAACTCGCCAGTTGCTTCGAGCGCAACGATGGCCTGCGCGTGCTGCTCTTCGTCGGTCCCGAAGAACGCCTGCTGCTGCGAGAGATGCGCGCACTCTTCCCGCGCTCCGTCGTGATTCTCGATCAACTGACGATCCCGCAGCTCGCCGCCGCGCTCGCGCCGCTCGCGGTCTTCGTCTCGAACGACACCGGGCCGCTCCACATCGCGGCGGCGGTCGGCGCTCCCACCGTGATGCTGCTCGGCCATCCGACGAACCAAGCCTTTGTCCCCATTGGCGAGCGCCATCGAGTGATTCACAGCCAGCAGATCGAAGAAATCAGCGTCGATGAAGCCTACGCCGTGACCCGCTCCGTGCTGACAGCCGAACGCGCTGCCTCTCTCTTCGCCCGCTGAACCGACCCATGCCGAGCCACCACGTTAGACAACACTCCGCGCGCTGCTCCGTCGATGGCAATGAGATCACGGTCTCGATCACGCCCGCGACGAAAGCAGGCGAGCCGGCGCAAGTCAAACTGGTCCCCCAGACTGATTACGTCCGCGTTGTCAACGACACCGAGACGATCACACGCGGCGAGAAGTCCACGCTCGGCGTCACGCGCGGACTATCCGATAATGAGGTGCGCGTGTGGGGCGCATTCCCGCTCGGTCAACCATCCTCCAGCGTGCGCCTCTCCGTCCACCGGCCCGCGCTCTGGGCCGCGCAACTCTTTCGCGCGGCGCTCATCACGCGTGGCATCTCGGTCGAAGGCGGCACGCGCGCACGCGACGCCAAAACACGCGCACTCATCGCCGCTAAAACCGGCACACTCACCTACACTAACTCTCTCTCCGGCTATCTGACGACCGCCGACGGCGAACCGATGGCCTTTTCTATCCTGTGCAACGACGAGACCGGGCGCGCCCCGGCCACCTGCGCCATCGCCGCCATCGCCGAGACAATGACCGCTTACCCCTTTGATTAGACCATTTCCCTTACGAGAGATAAGCTCACAAGTCACCATTCGTTCGATTGCACGCGCCTTTTTGGATTATTAAATGTTTATTCTAGACAAACCGTGTTTGCCTGTGTAATACTTCCTCCGCTGCTCACGGGCAGCAAGCTGACTATCTCGGTTTACGTGCGGCATTGAGGTGTCAGACACAGTTTCATACCGGCGTGGATGATCAAACCTTCCGCATAATTCAAGCACCGCCGGAACCACCGGCACACTGTCGAACCGATTAACCGAGACGGCTCCGCTCACGAAGGATAGAACCCCCAACCTGCCGCGGCACGTGACGGCAAGCCAGAGCGCACAAGACGCTCGGAATAATCTTCTAGCGATGGACGGGCGCACCGCCGCACAAACACCGCGCCCGCACTGCACATCCTGACATGCAGTTCTCAACTGCACATCTCCCGGAGTCTAAAACTATGCTAAAACCAAGTCGCTTCGTCCTGCCTGCCACGCTGCTGTTGCTGACTTTTAATGTCTCTCTCTCTGCGCGCACACACGTCTCATTCATGGCCGGCGTCCTCCGCTTCCCCTCGCATTCCGCCGCCATTCCCGACACCGACCGCGACCGTGATGGGTTGAACGGCCCCGTCCGGCGCATCAAGACTGAGACGGCCAAGCTGCTCCCGAAGAGCGGCCAACTGGTGGAAGGTCCGCGCCAAGTGTTGGAGACGGCCTCTTACGACATGAAGGGTGCGAAGATCGACTACGCCTTCTTTCCGACAGCGACCGACTCGCTGACCGGCAAGGAAGTCTATAAATATGACGACAACGGCAACATTGCCGAGATGACTTTGCTCAACACTGACGGCTCCGTTCTCAGCAAGGAGACTTACCAGTACGAGTTCGACAAGCTGGGCAACTGGACGAAGATGACGACGCTCGTGGCCGTCGTCGAGAACGGTCAGATGACTTTCGAGCCGAAGGAAATGACTTATCGTTCGATCACGTACTACCTCGAAGACAGCGTGGCGAAGGTGATGCAGCCGGGCGGCAATTCGGCGACAGCCGCGGCGAGCGCGGCGGCCACAACGCCGGCTGTGACTAAGCCCTCGATAACTCCGGTAAAGATGGAAGTGGCGAATGCCACACCGCCCAGTCCGGTGGCGGGTATTGCAACGTCGAACAATGCTCCCGCAAGCAACGCCGCCGGCAATGCTGCGACAAAGAATCCGGCGGCCAACAACACGGCGGCTCCAGCGACGAACAAGGCGGCGAAACCGGCGGCGGCGACGCCCGCACCGGCCAGCGCGACGATCACGGCACTTTCCGCCGCTCCGCTCTCCACCAACACCGCGACCGCATCAAACTTAACTTTGAAAGCAACCGAACCGCTGCCTCCGCCGGCCAACCAGAACACCGATGCGCCGGCGAAAGCGGAGACGGAAGCTCCGGCGAAGCCGCTCAGGGGCGTTCCCGTCAAGCCGATCTCCGGCGGCGTCCTCAACGGCAAAGCGCTTGAGTTGCCGAAGCCTGACTATCCAGAGATCGCCCGCCGCGCCCGCGCGTCCGGGTTGGTGTCGGTCGAAGTGGTCATCGACCTGAACGGCAAAGTGATCGCGGCGAAAGCTGTGAGCGGCCCCTCAATGCTGCAACGCGCAGCTGAACAAGCGGCGCTCAGAGCGCGCTTCACGCCGACGCTACTCTCCGGCCAGCCAGTGAAGATGACCGGCACGATCAACTACAACTTCTCCTTCTAAGTCTAAAGTCTGAAGTCTGGAGTTTGAAGTCAAAGGCAATTGTCAGTTGACTTCAGACTCCAGACTCCAGACTTCAAACTCTCGCAGACAGCGACGCACAGCAAAAAAAACATCATGTCATTCTCTGGACAACTAAACGATCTGTCATTGGCCGAGCTAATCGAGTTCTTCTGCAACCAGCGAAAGACCGGACGCTTGAAAGTTGACTACGCGCTGGCCCCCGGCGTCTTCTTCATTCGCGAGGGCGAATTGGTGGATGCCAAAGTCGGCGCGCTCAACGGCATCGACGCCGTCTATTTCGCGTTGACATTGCCGAGCGCTTCGTTCGACTTCAACGCCGGCATAGTCTCTTCGCGCCACACCATCACGGACAAGTGGGCCAGTGTCGTCCTCGAAGGCTTGCGCCGCATCGACGAAGGCATTCTGCCGAACATGGAAGCCGCGTTCAGCGGCGAAGACGATTTGGACGAAGCCTTCACCGCTTATCTCGACTGCATTCCTGATGAAGGACGAGCAGAGGAAACCGTCAAGGATGGGACCAACACGGAATCGGCCACGCCGTTCTCGATGATGGTGGATTCAGCTACCAGCGATGGAGGCAATCGTAAAAAGATGATCGCTGGCGTCGCGGCTGCCGTCGTGGTCGTCTGCCTGATCGTCGCGATCCCCGTGACCAAACGGCTGACGCGTGCCGACGTACCGGCTGCACAGACACCCGCCCCCACCGCCGCTGTCCCGCAACAACCGTCTGAGGGGACCAACGCCGTACAGACGCCCGCACCAGCGGAGGGGACGGAAGCAGTTTCGACGCCGAAGGGCGAAGTGAAGGACGCGGAACTCGCTGCCAGACGCGAGCGCGAAGCCAAGCTGAAGGCGAAGAGAGAGGAAGAAGCGCGTAAGGCCGCGACCGCGAAAACCGTGGCAGCGTCCGCGCCTGCCGGCGGCGCGAAGAGCGTCCGCGTCAGCATCGCCTATGACGAGAATGGGCGCGTCACGCAAGCCTCAGCGGTCGGCTCCAGCCCCGGCGCGGAAGCCTACGCCGCAACGGCAATCCGCATCGCGCGCGGACGCCGTTTCCCCGCCGGCAAAGCCGGCTCGACGGTCGTCACGATCCCGATGAATTAACGTAGGGTCAAGGAGGAAAAGGGGAAGGGACACAGACTCCGTCTGGCCCCTTCCCCTTTATCCTTTTCCCGCTTCACTTGATCCCGACCACGCCGAGCAGCACAAGCAGCGCGCGCTTTAATCCTTCCTCGCGCCCGCGCGGATCGTACCACTCCGAGAGTGTGTGCGAGCCGGCGGAGAGTCCGCCCGCGCCGAGGGTGATCGCGGGCGTGCCGTGCGCGATGGGGATGTTGGAATCGGTGGAAGAGCAATCGAGTTGCGGGCGCACGCCGATCAATTGTGTTGCCGCCAACGCGAGTTGCACGAGCGGAGCATCAATCGGCGTCTCGCCGCCCGGACGATCACCGAGCAGTTGCAGATCGACATCAAGCGGCGCGGAATTTCCACGCCGCGCGGTGTTCTCGTCATCGGCGGCGGCGCGCACGGCGCGGCGGAAGAATGCGTCGAGCCGCTGCAATTCTGCCGCCGACTCCGAACGCAAATCCACATCCATCGCGGCCTCGCGCGCGATGACGTTGACGCCCGCGCCGCCCTCGATGCGCCCGACGTTGAAGCTCGTGCGCGGGCTGCCCGCCGACGCTGCCACGGGATACGAGACGAGCCGCGCCACCGCCCGCCCCAACGCATGGACGGGATTCGCCACGCCGAAATCGCTCCACGAATGCCCACCCTCGCCCTTGAAAATCACACGATAACGCCGCGACCCCAACGCCCTGTGCGTGATGCTCTGGCTGCCCGCGCCGTCGAAACTCAGGAAAGCGTCGATCTCACCCGCCCACTGCCCAGCTTCAAACAGATGCCGCACGCCGCGCAGATTGCCCTTACCTTCTTCGCCGACCGTCGCCACGAACAGCAACGAGCCTTCCGTCTCGATCTCCGCCGCGTTGAGAGCGCGAGCCAGCGCGAGCAAGGCGACGAGTCCGCAAGCGTCGTCTGCAATTCCCGGCGCGAACAACTTTCCGCCTTCGCGCCGCACGGCACAATTGGTCCCCTCCGGGAATACCGTATCGAGGTGCGCGCTCGCCACCATCAGCGGATGCAATTCTCGCCCGCGCCTCAATCCCAAGCAATTCCCTTCCACATCTATTTCAACTTCTTGTAAGCCGCACTCACGAAATTTCCTCCGAAATAATTCTGCGCGCGCGCCTTCACCGAACGGCGGCGCGGGAATCTCGCAGATCGCAACATGCTCCGCCGTGATCGCTTCCGCGCGCTCCACAAAAAACTGAAATGCGCGCCGCACACGCTCGTCCGTCGAGAGATCACGGATGCCTTGCTCTGAGGTTGGCACAGTAGAAGGGATCATCAATGGCATAAATATCGAACGCGGAACGATGAATCACTCAACCGCCGCCATTCAACGTTCCGCGTTCATCATTCTCTTTCAGACCAACTGCCTCACTTCATCTTCGCTCAACACGCCGCGCGCGCTCTTGGCATGATCGAAGATGCGTGTGACGCGCTCTTCGGTCGCTTCGATGCCGCGCGATTCGAGCCAATAGACGACGTTCGATTTGCCGCTCATCGGGCCGACCTCGATCACTTGGCGCAGCCCGAACAGCCCGGCGGGGACGCCCGAATAGACGAGATCGGCCAGCGCCGCATCGCCCTTCTTGTAGCTCTTGATCACCGCCGCCGCGTGAACGCCCGTCGCCGTGCGGAAAGCGTCGCGCCCGAAGACGGGATAGTTAAGCGGAATATCCCAATTGCAACTTGATGATGCCGCCGCGCAATAGTCACCCAACCGCGACAGATCGTTATCGATCCAGCCCATCAATTTCAAATTCACGAGCAACCCATCCATCGGCGTATTGCCGACGCGCTCGCCGATCCCCAAAGCCGAGCCGTGAACTTGATCCGCGCCGCCCTCAATCGCCGCGATGGAATTGATGATGCCCAAACCCCGATCCTGATGCCCGTGCCAATCCAGACGAACTTTCTCGCCCTGCTCTTCGATAATTTTTTTGACGAACCGCACGACGGCACGCGCGCCATCCGGCGTCGAATGGCCCACCGTGTCGCAGACGCAGACGGCCCGCGCGCCCGCGCGGATCGCTGTCGTATAGAGCGCGCGAATCGTTTCGGGATCGGCGCGCGTCGTGTCTTCCGTGACGTACATCACGGGCAAGCCCTCTTTGATGGCAAACGTGACGGCCTCTTCCGTCAGCTTCAACAGCTTGTCGAGCGTCCAATCCTCGGCATAGAACCGCACGGGAGACGAACCAATGAAAGTGCAGGCTTCGATGGCGATGCCGGCGCGCTGCGAGATTTCGGCGATGGGGCGAATATCGTTTTGGTGCGTGCGTGCGGCGCAGTTCGGGCGAATCCGCATTTTCTGTTCGACGATCTCGCGCGCCAATCTCTCAACACCCGCTGCATGTGTCCCGCCCGCGCCCGGCAAACCAATGTCCGCCGTGTCGATGCCGAGATCGTTCATCAGGTGCAGCAACTCCAGCTTCTGCTCGACCGGCGGCTCGCACACCGAAGGCGATTGCAAACCATCGCGCAACGTCTCGTCGTCGAAACTGATCCGCCGACCCGGCGCGGGCGACGACGGCTCGACTTTATTCCAATCGTAAATCAACTCATTCGCTGACATCACTTTCAC
>JALZKK010000070.1 GCA_030859285.1 Acidobacteriota bacterium
CAAAATCAATCTCATCATTGCCGAACTGAACGCGCGTGCCGCCCGTCGCTTTCTCGACGCACGAGCGCAGCATTTCTTCGCAGAAATCCATCATCCCCGTCACGTCCATGTAAGCGCAGTAAAATTCGAGCATCGTGAATTCGGGATTCCAACGATAACCGATGCCTTCGTTGCGGAAATTGCGGTTGAGTTCGTACACCTTCTCGAAGCCGCCGACGAGTAATCTTTTCAAATACAATTCCGGCGCGATGCGGGCGTAGAGGTCGATGCCGAGCGCGTTGTGGTGCGTCTTGAAGGGACGCGCCACTGCGCCCGATGCGATGGGCGTGAGCATCGGCGTTTCGACTTCGACATAGCCGTGCGCGTCAAGAAAGTGACGCATCTCGGTGATCAGTTTCGAGCGTCGCACGAAGACTTCGCGCGTGGTTAGTTCATCCGGCTCGCGCTCAATCTTGAGGCTGCTGGCGATCAGATCGACATAACGTTGCCGGCGACCGAGTTCTGGATCGCTGATGCCGTGCATCTTGTCGGGCATGGGGACGAGGGCTTTCGCGAGAAACTCGAACGAGCGGACATGCACAGACAACTCGCCGGTTTTGGTGACGAACAAATAGCCATCGACGCCGATGAAATCGCCGTGATCGAGCAGGCCGAAGAGTTGCCAGCCGTCAATCGTGCGCCCGTCGGCGGTGATCATTTGCTGCACATCATCGCGGCGCACGTAAATCTGCAAGCGCGACACGCCGTCGGACAAATGCACAAACGCTGCTTTGCCCATCACGCGCGGCGGCACACTGAGCCGACCGCTGACGCGCACGTTAAATTTATTCAACGCTTCGTTCGCGCCTTCGAGTTGTTCCGGCGTCGGGCGCGCGCCTTCTTCAAGATGCGGCACATGTTTCGTGATTTCTGCGTGATTAACAATCGCCGTGATCGTGTCTTCGTCGCCGGTCGTGCGGCTGCGTTGGAACTTGTTCGGGTAAGCATTGCCGATCAGTTCTTTGATCTTCTCCAAATGTTCGCGGCGCGCGCGCGTTTGATCGTTGTCTTCGATGAAGGGCAGCATGTCGTTTGTATCGTCTCTGTTGAAATGAGAACGGATTATAGAGAAGCAGTCAGCAGTGAGCAATCAGCGATCAGCTTCGTATGTGTACCCAATATGGTGGCGATAATCATCAACGTCTCTGAAAAGAGGCACGCTGTGCTGGGAGCGCGGACGGCTCGTCCGCCGTGAGCGCGAATGCGCGAATAATGCTGAGTGGTTATCCAGCGCGGGAGTGATAGCGAGAGTCAATTAGCTCGCTGGCGCGAGCTTGGCGGGCGGGACGTCCGCGCTCCCAGCTCAAGCGGTCGCGTCTTCTGGCGCGTTGTAGCTGCCGCCGCTTACTCAATCTGCTTCTTATCGAAGCCCGCCGGGACGTGTTAAATTCTCTCAAGCCATCATGGACGAAAAGATACTCACGCCGGAGCAGTTGACGGAAGTGCGTGCGCGTCTGCGCGCGGAAGGAACGCGGCTTGTGTTCACTAATGGGTGCTTCGACGTTCTGCACGTCGGCCACGTGCGTTATTTGCAGGCGGCGCGCGCTTTGGGCGATGCGCTGCTGGTGGCAATCAATAGCGATCCTGCGGTGCGCGAGTTGAAAGGCGCGGGACGACCGATCATGAATGAAGCCGAGCGCGCCGAAATGCTGGCGGCTTTGAGCGCGGTCAGTTACGTGACGATCTTTAACGAGTTGTCGCCGCGCAAGTTGATCGCAGAGTTGTTACCCGATGTGTTAGTCAAAGGCGGCGATTACTCGCTGGATGAAATTCACGGGCGCGCAGAAGTCGAGGCGGCGGGCGGGCGCGTGCTGTCGCTGCCCTTCATCGAAGGCGCATCGACGACGGGCATCATCGAACGAATCAGAAGAACAGTGACAAGTGATGAGTGACGAGTGACGAGCAAAGACATGCTTTTGGTTTTAACTCGTCGCTCATCACTTGTCACTCGTCACTGCTTTACAGTTATGAGCAGTACGATTCAGTCAATCCCGACATTTCAGGGCATCATGCGGCACGTGACGGAGAGTGCGGAGTTTGCGCGGCTCTTGGCGGAAGTACACGGCGGGGCGCGGATTGTTTCGGTGAGCGGGTTGACGGCGGGTGCGGCGCGGGCTTTGGCGGTGATGTTGTTGCGGCGCGAGACGGGGAGGCCGGTGGCATTAGCCGTGCAGTCGAATCGCGATCTGGAAGCGTGGTATCGCGACCTCTGTTTTTGGAACGACGTGCTGCGTGGAAGTGTGGAACGCGAGGGCGCGGACGAGGTGTTGACGTTGCCGGCTTCAGAGAGCGACCCCTTTGCGGGCGCGTCGCCGCACGCGGAGACTCTGGAGCAACGCGCGCTCGCGCTGTGGCAGTTGGCGTGGGGGCAGGGGAATTTAGTATTGCTCACGGCACGCGCGCTGGCGCGGCGTACGGTTGGTCCCCAACAGCTTTTGCAGGCGGGCGCAACGCTCAAGCGTGATGAAGATTACGCGCCGGAAAAGTTGGTCGGGCAGTTGCTCGCGTCCGGCTACGTGCGCGAAGACCCGGTGGGCGCGGTTGGCGAGTTCTCTCTGCGGGGCGGGATTCTGGACGTGTGGTCGCCGGGACGCGCTTCGCCGGTGCGCGTCGAATTTTTCGGCGACACGGTTGATAGTTTGCGCGAGTTCGACGCGGAAACGCAGTTATCAATCGGCCAGTTGAAAGAAGTTGAGATCGTGCCGATGCGCGAGTATGCGGTCGGCGCAGATGATTTCAAATTATGGGCGGAGTTGGCGCGCGAGCGTTTCAGCGACGAGCGTTATGCGCGCGCGCTGAAGGATCGCACGGTCTTTGCCGATGAAGGCGAGATGTTCGCGGGCTGGGAGTGGTTAGTTTCTTTGGTGAAGAACACGGACGCGAGCGCGCTCGATTATTTACCGCGCGAGGCCGTGCTGATCGTCGATGAGCCTGCCGGGGTTGAAAATTATCTGGGAGATTTTTACGAGACGCTGGCGACGCGGCACGCCGAAATGGAGAGCGCGGACGAGATCAGTCTGCGGCCCGATGAGTTGTATCTGACGGCGGAAGAATTGCGCGCACGTGCGGGACAATTTTCGCGCGTCGAGTTGCGCGCGTTGGGCCGCGCGGCGGCGATAGTCGATGAGAGATTCGCGGGCGAGGGCGAAGCGCCGGAGATTCAATTTGGCCGGGAGCGTGCGCGCGTTGCGCCGCTCTTTTTGTTTCCGGCAATTGAGAGCGCGCCGGAAGTGGAATGGCAGAGCCGCGCGGCGCGGCGGTACCACGGACGCATCCCGGAATTGGCGGCGAATGTGCGGCGGGCGCATGAGCAGCAGGGGACCAATTCTCTTTTCGTGATGCCGAGCGCGGGCGTGGCTGAGCGTGTGGCGGAGATTTTGGCAGATTACAACGTCAACGCGCGGCTTGCGCTGACGGATGAGAGTGGCGCTATCGGAAATGCTCCGGCCATTGTGACGGTCGGGCGTCTGTCCGGCGGCTTCGAGTTGCCGGGCGCGGGGCTGCTCGTTCACGTCGAAACTGATTTGTTCGACGAAGCGAGCGACGGCACGGTCGAACATCGTCCGCTGAGGGCGGAAGGCAGGAGGCAGGAGGCAGGAGGCAGGAAGTGGAAGTCGAAGACGGCGGCGTTCTTGTCTGATTTTCGTGATCTGAAAGTTGGGGATTGTGTGGTTCACATTGATCACGGGATCGCGCGCTTCGGCGGATTGCAGACGCTTGATCTGGGGCCGGGACGGAAGGGCGAGTTCATGTTGCTCTTCTACGCTGAGGAGGCGAAGCTCTATGTTCCGGTGGAGCGGCTCGATCTCGTGCAGAGATATTCGAGCGCGGAAGGGCATGAGCCGGCGCTGGATCGTTTGGGCGGCTTGGGCTGGCAGAAAACGAAGGCCAAAGCCAAGCGCGCGATGCGCGACATGGCGGACGAGTTGTTGCGTCTGTATGCGGAAAGAAAATTAGTCGGCGGTTACGCCTTCGCCGCTGACAGCCCGTGGCAACGCGAATTTGAGGAAGGTTTCGCCTACACGCCGACGCCGGATCAGGAGACTGCTATCGAAGACGCCAAGCGCGATATGGAAGCGGCGACGCCGATGGATCGCTTGCTCTGCGGCGATGTCGGTTATGGAAAAACCGAAGTGGCGATGCGCGCGGCTTTTAAGGCCGTGATGGAATCGAAGCAGGTCGCGGTACTGACGCCGACGACCGTGCTGGCTTATCAACACTACGACACTTTCACCGCGCGCTTCGCGCCGTTCCCCGTCCGTGTCGAATTGCTCTCGCGTTTTCGTTCACTGAAGGAGCAGAAGGAGATCGTTAAGCGTGTCGAAGCGGGCGAGATCGACATCATCATCGGAACGCATCGCATCTTGTCGAAGGATATTCGCTTTCGCGATCTCGGCCTCGTCGTGGTCGATGAAGAGCAGCGTTTTGGCGTGGCGCACAAAGAGCGTTTGAAGCAGTTGAAAAAGAAGGTGGATGTGCTGACACTCTCCGCGACGCCGATTCCGCGCACGTTGAATATGTCGCTGATGGGCTTGCGCGATATGTCTATCATCGAGACGCCGCCGCGCGACCGGCTGGCGATTCAAACGCAGGTGGTTCAGTTTTCAGAGTCGGTCATCAAGTCGGCGATTGAGTTGGAATTGGGGCGTGGCGGGCAAGTCTTTTTCATTCATAACCGGGTCGAGTCGATTGACACGGTAGCGGCGCTGGTGCGGCGGCTTGTGCCGCAGGCGCGCGTCGTGGTGGCGCACGGGCAAATGAATGAAAAAGAGATGGAAGGGGTGATGCTTGATTTCATGGCTTACAAGCATGACGTGTTGGTGGCGACCACGATCATCGAGAACGGAATAGACATCCCGCGTGCCAACACGATCATCATAAACCGTGCCGATCACTACGGTTTAGCCCAACTTTATCAATTGCGCGGGCGCGTCGGACGCTCAAACCGAAGGGCTTACGCTTATCTTTTAATTCCCTCTGAGGCCGAGTTGACGGCGATTGCGCGGCGGCGTTTGGCAGCGATCCGGGAGTTCTCAGATTTGGGCGCGGGGTTTCGTATCGCGGCGCTCGATCTAGAATTGCGCGGGGCGGGGAATTTGTTGGGCGGTCAGCAGTCAGGCCACATGGACGCGCTCGGTTTTGATCTTTACACGCAGATGTTGGAACGCACCGTCGCCGAATTGCGCGGCGAGGACATTGTTGATGAGACTTCGGTCTCCGTGAATCTCAACGTCGATGTCGCGATTCCCGAAGATTATATTTCGGACATGGGCCAGCGGCTCAGGACTTACAAACGGATCGCTTCGGCGCGCGACGACGAGACGCTCCGCGCCATTCGCGCCGAGACGGAAGACCGTTACGGGCGCATCCCTGAGCCGGTCGAAAGATTATTCGAGTACGCGCGTTTGCGACGCACGGCGGAGAGGTTGGGCGTCATCTCGATTGATCGGACGCCGACAGGCATCGCGATCAAGTTGAGCGAGAAAGCGCACGTCGCGCCAGAGAAACTGCTCGAATTAGTCAAAGAACACGCGGGAGCGACGTTTACGCCGACAGGCGTGCTGAGAGCCGAACTGAGCGCGGAAGAGTCGGAGCAAGTGATCGGAACAACTCGCGGCTTGTTGCTGCGAATTGATCGGGAAGATTAAAATACCGGTTCCCATACATGCGCGGTTTAAGATTCACAGGAGACTGATATTGCGGACGGTGGGTTGTTTGAGGTCGTCAGCCGCGTTCACGCGGCTTTCCGCCGAAGGCGGCAGCTCGGCCAGCCGTTTGACGGTTGGTATCGCCGCCGCCGGTTTTTCACAGGCCGTTTCAACGGCCTTCTCATTCGTGGCTTCAGCCTCCGTGATGGAACTGGCTAGAGCCATTCTGATAAGCCCGTTCAAACGGGCTGTCGCTAGTGCGAAACTTTTTACCAGCCGTCGAACGGCTGGCCTAGCTGCCCTGCGGGGAAGCCGCGTGAACGCGGCTGAAGCAACGCACAGTGCGAAATTTAAGGAGCAATTATTGTGAACTTCAATTTTCTCAAATATGCGCGCCGAGCCGTTTTGCTCGCCGCGTTATTCTCTTTATTTATTGTCTCTCCCGCGCAGGCGCAGGAAGAGGGCGTGCCACAGGTCGTCGATGAAGTGATCGCACAGGTCAATACGGAAGTGATCACACTATCGATGATCAAGAAGGAGATGCGCGATGCCGCCGAGGCGTTGAAGGCGCAGAACAAGGAATTGACTGACGCGCAAGCGCAGGCCGAAGTCGCGAAGCGGCAGAATGAGATCACCGCGACGCTGATTAATGAGCAAGTGTTGTTGCAAAAAGGTAAAGAATTAGGGCTGTCGGAAGAAGTCGAAGCCGAAGTCAACAAGCGGATGCTGGCGGTGGTGCAAGCCGAAGGTATCAAGACTCTCGAGGCGCTCTACAAAGCGATGCGTGATTCCGGCATCAATCCCGATGATGTACGCCAGACCTTGCGTGTCGAGAGCATGAAGAATTACGTCCTCGGCAGCGAAGTTGACCGGAAGATTTATCTGAGCGTCACCGACGCCGAAATCAAAAGTTACTACGAAGCCAACAAAGAAAAATTCCGCAAGCCGGAGACCGTCACGCTCTCGGAAGTTTTTCTCAGCACGGTCGGGCGCGACGAAACAGAAGTGAAAGCGCGCGCCGATAAGTTGGTCGCGCAATTGCGCGCGCCCGGCGCGGATTTCGGCGCGGTGGCGGCGGTGCAGTCCGAGCGCGAGCAGAACGGCGTCCGCGTCGCGCCGCAGAACAAAGGCAAGATCGGCACGTTCGCCATTGAGCAGATCGGCAGCGAGGCCATCGTTAATGCCCTGAAGAACGTCAAGGCCGGCGGCATTACCGATCCCGTCAAGACCGAAGAGGGCTTCATGATCCTGCGTATGGACGAGCGGACTGCCGGCGGCGATGCCTCGTTCGACGAGAACAAAGTCCGCGAAGCCATCACCATCTCGCGCCTCGACAAAGAGCGCGAGAACTACGTCCGCCAACTCCGCCGAGAGGCGTACATCGAAATCGCCCCGCCTTACAAAGAAGCATTGTTGCCGCTCTTGGAGAAAAACGCGCCGGCTACCACCGACGACGTACCCGCCCCCACCAAAAAAGACGACAAGAAACCGTAACTGCTAGTTCAAAGTTCAAGGTTCAAAGTTGAAAACCAAAGTCTTGACTTTAACTTTGAATCTTGAACTTTGAACTTTACACATGCGTCTCGATCAATTCTTACGCGCCAGCCGTTTAGTCTTGCGCCGCACGGTGGCGCAGGAGTTGTGCGAAGCGGGGGCCGTCTCGGTCAATGGCGCAATAGCGCGCTCGTCGCGCGAAGTGCGCGCCGGGGACGAGATCACTGTGTCGCGGCGCGCGCGCTTGCTCGTTGTGCGCGTCGTCAATATCCCCAACGTGCGCCAACCTGCGCGCGGTGAAGCTGCGACGCTTTACGAAATTATCCGCGATGACAGAGGTGGTGGAGACGAAGCGGATCAAGTCATTTGAGATTGCCAGACAGGGCGAGCCGCAAAGAGGCGCACACAAAGCGCAAAAAAGAAAGCCAAGAAGAGGAATCACCGCTGCTCATCCTCTGTGTGCCTTCTGCGCCTTTTTGCGGCTCGCCTTTAATTTCATGCCATTATCCGCCAGCAAGGAAGTCAACTTGCTTGCAGCAGATTGAAGACATTTCTATTTTGACCTTCTTCCGCTTTTGGAATTTACCCGCTATTAGTGGTTTCACCAAAAGTGATCCACCAAGCAACAACGTTCTTCTTTAGCGCGTTCGCGACGGCCCTCAATTGTCGAATCGTCTCGGAAGCGAACGCTGCCGCCCCGTTTCAGTCATCCCCTTGAGCGGTAATTAACGGCGACGACAAATGGTATGACATTTGCCGTAAATATTCGTGATGGACAGTCTGTCTCTCCATCCTTGTGCAGTTCAAGCTAAACGGAGCAAGTTATGAACATCCTGAGTGGTTTCTTTTCGACTAACTTGGCTATCGATCTCGGTTCGGTCAGCACGCTTGTCTATGCGCCTGAACGGGGCATCGTGTTGCAAGAGCCGTCGGCGGTGGCGATTCACAAATATACGGGCGAGGTGCTGTCGGTCGGCGCGGAAGCCTTCAAGATGGTCGGGCGCGAGCCGCAAGACACGGAAGTGCATCGTCCGGTGCGGGGCGGCTCGATTGACAATTTTGAAGCGACCGAGAAGATGCTGATCGCGTTCATCCGGCGCATTCATGGCGGCGGTTACAAGCGCAGCCAGATGGTGATCGGCGTGCCGGGATCGAGTACGACGCTCGAACAGCGTTCGGTGAAGGATGCCGCCCGCGATGCGAAGGCGACGCGCGTCGATCTCGTTGACGAGGGGCTGGCCGCCGCGTTCGGCGCGGGGCTGGACTTCGACGACGAGCGTGCACGCTTGGTCGTGGACATCGGCGGCGGCACGACGAATGTCGCCATCGTCGCTTCGGCGGCGGTCGTCTCTTCGATGAGTTTGAAGACCGCCGGCAACGCGATGGACGAAGCGATCCGCGATTACGTGCGCGCGAAGTACGAGATGCAGCTCGGCGAGCGCACCGCCGAACAAGTCAAGCGGCAACTCGGCGCGCGCCGCCTGCACAAGTCCGAGCGGAGAGAAGCGCGGCGGATGGAGGTGGTCGGCAAGAACTTGGCCGACGGGATGGCGAAGGCGGTCGAGATCAGTTCCGAAGAAGTGCGCGAAGCCTTGGACCCTGTGCTGTCGGAGATCGTGACGGGCGTGCGCCGCGCCATCGAGGAAGCACAGCCGGACGTGACAGCGGACATTTATCAAACCGGCCTGATCCTAACCGGCGGCGGCGCGCTCCTCGAAGGCATGGCCGAGCGTCTCCAAAGCGAATTGAAGCTCCACGTCGCTGTCCCTGACGAGCCGCTCTCGGCGGTCGCTCTCGGCGCAGGGCGCTTGCTCGCGCATCCAGAGCGTTTGCAGCGCGTCTCGATCCGCGTGGATGCGCCGGCGTGGCAGCAGATGGAGGAGTTGGTCATCAATTGGTAAGAGCCGAGCGCAAGCAAGATGCACAAGAAAAACAGCCGCCGTCCGTTGAGGGATGGCGGCTGTTTCATTTGTCGAAAAAATTTGTATTGCGCCGATCTAAGTCTTCTCCTCAGCCGGCAGTTTACGAAACGGCCCGCTGTAGATGTACTTCACGGGGTAGCCTTCGATCTCTTCGGGCAGGGCGGCGAGCGCGTCTTCGTTCTCAGTGTCGAGATGGACGGCCAGCACATAATCGCCTGCCTTGTCTTTTTCGACGCCGACGCCACAGACGCCGGGCCGGTTCAATAATTGCGGCGAGTGCCGCCGCTTCACTTCGCGAATTTCCTTCTCCGTCGCCATCTTCCTCTCGCCTCCGTTTGGGCGTGTGCGCGCTCGCGGTCTTAGATCACGAGTTTGACTCTCAGCGCGCGCAGCACGTCGTTGATGTGGTTGGCGATAGTATGAGACGCGGAGCCGGCAAAGAGCAAGCCGACTGCTTTGTTGGTGGCGCGCTCCAGAATCAGCGAGCCGGAATCGCCCGAAGCGCTGAACGGATGCGCGTCCAAACCGCGAATGATCATTTGATCGGTGAAGGTGACGACGCCCATATCGTACTGCACATTCACGTCTGTTTCGATGCTCGTCACGCGCCCGACGGTGAAGCCGGTCGTGCGTCCAAACTTATGCACCACCATGTCGATGTGCGCTTTGGCCTTGCCGACGGGCGGGCCGATGAACAGGACCGCGTTGGTCGCCAGATTTTTGTTGTCCAATTCGGCGATAGCGGCGTCCACGACATTGCCGACGCCGGCCACGATGGGAATGAACTTGGTGAGCTTGGCGACGGGGCCGTTCTTCGGCGGGTTGCCGGCGTCGAGGAAGCCGGGCTGAAAGATCGGCGCGCGGAGTGGCAAGCGGTTCTCGTCCGCGATGACGTGATTGTTGCTGAGGATGAAGCGGCGTTGTCCTCTGCTGACGAGCGCGCCGAAGGTGCCGGCCATGAGGAATTGATTGTTCGGGAATTGAAAGCCGATTGAGCAACCGGGCCGCGCCGGTCGCATCTTCCGGCGCGGGTTCGGCATCTGCGGCATGAAGCGGCGGAACGTCCCGACCTGTTCGATATCCACGGGTTGTCCGTTGACTTCCGTCGGCAAACGCTCGCCCGGCGGAATCTGATTGTCTGGATATTTGATCCTGACGAGAAATTTGACGGCCATGATGCCGGTGTGTTTGCCGCCGGAGAGTTTCTCGCCGATGCCGACGCCGACGAGATTATCTTCGGGCGCAGGCGAGGTCGAAGCCGCCATCGCGCGAAACGTGGTCAGCGTGGGGGCGGGCTGTAAAAGGCGTTGCGCGGCGCTTTCTTTCGCGGCGCGCAGCGAATCGATCTGCTTGGCGGAAAAGCCGGTGAAGATGATCATTTCCGCGTCATCATTGCCGGCAGTGGCCGCGGACGCCGCGCGTTTGCGCGAACTGCTTTTCGTGGAAGATTTTTTGGTTGCCATTTCTCTGGTCTCCTTCGTGGTGTTCGGGCCACAGGCTGAATTGTCTGGGGTGGCGAAGCTCAAAGCGAGGGACCAATCTGCGAGAGTGTCAAAGCAAGTACATTATTCCAACATCGACGGCAACGTGCGTGCCAACGAGAGACAGACGCTGCGCCATGCTTTTGGCTGACTTCGGACACGCGATCAGCCACGCGTGCCGAAAATGGTGTCGATAGTTGAAGACCGCCGAAGCCGCGAGTGTGTACTTTTGTGGACAGAGCGAGCGTGAAAAACTATCCACGCGCATCACACGAAATAGCACGAAACAAAATGGGCGAACTTCGTGTGTTTGGCTTCGTGTCATTTCGTGTGGTTCGTGGATAGTTTTCTTCGCGCTCCCAGCTTGCATTTCTGCTTCGAGTAGTCAGCAAACATCACTCACTCATCTTCGAGTATCGCGTGTGCGTTGCGCTCTTCAGTGGTGAGTGTATCGCGGAGCGCGACACGTTCGCCGGGCGAGAGTTGATGATCGGCGTCGATGATTGCGGCAGTGTTTGAAATCTCTCGCGGCGAGATAGCTTCCGGCGCGGATGGAAGCAGGATGAGGCCGGCGACGTAGAGCGCGAGAGTGAAGAAAGAAATGTAGCCGGTGGCCGGCGCGATGCTTTCCTGCGCGCCAAGCGTGCCTTGCGTGACGCCTTCAAAGATCGCGCCCGCGAGTTGGTGGAGCCATCCGCTGTCCGCCGCGTAAAGATTGGCGAGCAGCAGATGTTTGAGGACGAACGCCGTGCCGAAGAGGACGGTGAGGCTGCGGAGCAGGCGGCGCGCGTCGAAGTTGGCGAACTGATTATTCCAGAG
>JALZKK010000078.1 GCA_030859285.1 Acidobacteriota bacterium
GTTATGTACAAGACAATTGCCTGATGACTTCCGCCACTTGAGCTTAAGCAACACGGCGCGGCGGTCTCAAGAGATATTGACTAGTAGAATGTTTGGTAGTAGAAGTGCAGTTGCTTAACCGTCTTTAGTCGCCCGGCCGTCCCTTTGGCTCTCTTATTTCTCATCTTTTTCGCCGGAGTTACGGCGTACAGGCTGGAGACAGATTGCTCCGCTCCAGCGCAAGAAAGGAACCGAAATCAACGTTGCCGAATAAACTCGATCAGCTTAAATCGAAAGTCCGCGACTTCACGGAGCGGCGTTTATTCCCGCGGCTCGAAGCGGCGTGTGAAGTGCGCGTGCCGGTGGGCGTCTCTGTCCCGAATGAAAACCTCAACCCGGAGGCTGAACATTACCCGGAGCCAATTATGGGACACACCCGCAATCTGAGCCAATCAGGGATGTCGATCATCCTGCCATCAGTTCAACTCGGCGACGACCGGGTTGACGAAAGAGACTATCCGCTCCGCCTCGTCCTCAGCCTCCCGCAAGGCATCATCATCGTCCATGCCCGCACCGTGCGCTCGGAGTTGAGCGATCAACCGAGCGGTGAGCGTAAGTTTCTCCTCGGCGTCGCGATCACGAAAATGAGCGACCGCGACCGCACCAGCTACAATGCCTTTTTACACTCGCTGTCTTAATGGCGGATTGAAAGACAATTGCTTTTTTAATCCGCAATTCATTCAGTCTCGCTCTCTCCCGCTTCGCCTGCGTTGTTGACCCACACAGTCTTGATGTTGACAAATTCGCGAATACCAAACGCGCTCAACTCGCGCCCGTAACCGGAGCGTTTGACGCCGCCGAAGGGCAAGCGCGGGTCAGACGCGACCATGCCGTTGATGAAGACCGCACCGGCCTCTAACTCGTCGATGAAGCGCGCCTGCTCGCCCGCGTCGCGCGTCCACGCGCTCGCGCCGAGGCCGAACGTCGTGTCGTTTGCAATTCGGATCGCGGCCTCGAGATTTTCCGCGCGGAACAAAAGCGCGACGGGACCAAACACTTCTTCGCGGTAGGCCGGAGCAGCAACCGGAATGTCGGCCAGCACAGTCGGCGCGTAGAAATTGCCGGAGCGCGCGAGCCTGTGCCCGCCCGTCAAGAGCCGCGCCCCGGCGGCGACTGATTGCTCGACTTGTTGATGAACATCTTCGAGAATCTGTTCAGTTGCGAGCGGCCCCATCTCGGTCTGTTCGTCCAGCGGATCGCCGACAACCAAGGCTTCCATCTTCTTCGCAAACTCCCGCTCGAACTCTTCGTAAATATCCGCCGCCACGATGAACCGTTTGGCCGCGATGCAGGACTGGCCGTTGTTAATTGTCCGCGCCTTGACGCCGATACGCACGGCCTCTTTTAAGTCTGCGCTCGGCATGACGATGAACGGATCGCTGCCGCCAAGCTCAAGCACCGTCTTCTTGATCTCTTTCCCTGCGACGCTCGCCACATCGCTGCCCGCCGCTTCGCTGCCCGTCAACGTCGCGGCGGCCACTCTTTCATCTTCCAAGACCCGCCGCACCTGCCGCGATTCGATCTGCAAAGTTTGAAATGCGCCTGCGGGAAAGTCAGCGCGCCGGAGAATATCTGCAATCGCCAGCGCGCATTGCGGCACATTCGAGGCGTGCTTGAGCAGCCCCACGTTGCCCGCCATCAAAGCCGGCGCGGCGAAGCGAAAGACCTGCCAGAACGGAAAATTCCACGGCATGACGGCCAACACCGGCCCCAGCGGTTGATACCGAATGAAACTCCGCGTCGCATCCGTCCGCACTTCTTCGTCTGCCAAAAATCCTGCGGCCTCTTCCGCGTAGTAACGACAGGCCCACGCGCACTTCGCCGCCTCTTCCGCCGCCGCGCGGATGGGCTTGCCCATCTCCATCGTCATCAGCCGCGCGAACTCTCCCTTTTCATTTTCCAAAATCTCCGCCGCGCGCTTCATCCAACGCGCGCGATCAGCGAAAGACGTTCGACGATACGATTTGAAAGTGTCATGAGCAATTTGCAGTTTCTCATCGATCTCCGCTTCATCGAGCGGAGCAAACTCACGTAGCTTTTCGCCCGTCGCCGGATTGATAGATGCGATTGCCATAACGAATAATTCGACTCCTCTTCATTCAATGCCAGTTCAATAGGGTCAATGGTTCGCATCGGCCTCATTGTTCGCGACGGCCCCAGAGCATTTGAGAACGCTGCGAACGGGGACGGGCCGGCACTGGGGCGTGAGCTTGAGATCGCCGAATTGGTGCGCTTCATTAAACGCAAAGGCATTCGGAATGTGGTGTGGGTGACCGCCGACGTACATTACGCTGCCGCCCATCACTACGACCCAGCGAGGGCGCGGTTCACCGATTTTCACCCGTTCTGGGAATTCGTCGCCGGGCCGCTCAACGCAGGCACGTTCGGCCCTAACGAACTCGATAACACTTTCGGGCCGCGAGTGGAATTTACCAGCGTGCTGCCGGGGATGAAGCCGAACCGCCCGCCGAGCGATGGGAATCAGGCGAGGGGGCGTGACTGAAAATATCCCTGACTGCTCAGAAGTGCTTCTCCCTGCGTGGGCGGTGACTTGATGTAAGAGCCGTCCGGCTGGAGTTGCCGCGCCTTCACATTGTCGCGCAGATAGATGTCTAAAATCTTCTCTTTCAACGTCCGCTTAAGCTGCGGGTCGTCAATCGGCGCGACAACTTCGACGCGCCGGTCGAGGTTGCGCGACATCCAGTCGGCGCTGCCGATGTACAACTCCTCTTCGTCGCCGTTGGCAAAATAGAAAGCGCGGCTGTGTTCGAGGAAGCGCCCGACGATGCTCCGCACCGTGATCGTCTCGGACAAGCTCTCGACGCCGGGCCGCAGCATACACGTCCCGCGCACGATTAAGTCGATCTGGACTCCCGCCTGCGACGCCTCGTACAGCGCGCGGATGATGTCGATGTCAGTCAGGCTGTTGATCTTGGCGATGATGTGCGCCCGGCGTCCCTTCTTCTGGTGCGCCGCCTCGCGGTTGATGAGTTCGATCATGCGCTCACGTAGATTAACCGGCGCGACCAGCAGGCGGCGATATTTCGATTGGAGCGAGCAGCCCGTCAAGAAGTTGAACAGTTCGGTGGCGTCGGCACCGAACTTTTTGTTGGCGGTGAAGAGGCCGAAGTCTGTGTAGATGCGCGAGGTCGTCGGATTGTAGTTGCCGGTGGCGATATGGACGTAGCGCCGGAGGCGTCCTTTCTCACGGCGCACGACGAGCGCCAGCTTGCAGTGCGTCTTGAGTCCGAGCAGACCATAGACGACGTGGACGCCTTCGCGCTCGAGCCGTCGCGCCCACTCGATGTTGTTCTCTTCGTCGAAGCGGGCTTTGAGTTCGACGATGACGGCCACCTGCTTGCCTTGCGCGCTCGCCTCCATCAGCGCCTGCACGATGGGCGAGCGCTGGCCCGCGCGGTAGAGGCACATCTTGATCGCCAGCACGTCGGGGTCGCGGGCCGCCGCGTTGATGAAATCCGTGACGGTCGTGTAAGACGTGTAAGGGTGATGCAGCAGGATGTCTTGTTGCCTGATTGCCTCGAAGATCGACTTGCCATTCTTGATCGGCGCGGGGACCAAAGTTGGCAACGGCCGGTCCTTCAACTCCGGCCTGTCGAACTGATAAAGCGTCATCAGATCGGGAATGTCCATCGGCCCGTCGATGACGTAAACATCCTCCTCGGTTAGTTCCAGCGCGTCCGCCAAATACCGCCGCATCTCGGCGGGCATACTCGGGGTGACTTCGAGGCGCACGGCGGCCCCAAAGCGCCGCCGCCGCAGTTGCTCCTGTATCACGCGCAGCAGGTCGTTAGCCTCGTCCTCACGAATTTCGATGTCCGCATCGCGCGTGACGCGAAAGAGGTAAGCCTTGCCGGCGCGCCGGCCCGGAAACAGGGTGTCGGCGTTGGCGGCGATCAACTCTCCGAGAAAAGTAAACTCTGTTCCTGAATCGCCGACCGGCACGAGGCGCGGGACGACGGGCGGAATCTTCAGCCGGACGAAGCGCGCCTCATTGACCATCGCCGGGGGAAACTTATCTCCGGGATCATCCGCCGGCTCGATCATCAGACCGAGGTTGAGACTGCGGTTAGAGATGTAGGGAAACGGATGACTCGAATCCACGGCCTGCGGCGTCAGGACGGGAAAGACGTTCTCCATGAAGAATTCGTCGAGCGCTTGTCGCTCGTCTTTCGCCAACTCTTTGTAAGGCGTGATGCGAATGCCTTCCGCCTTGAGCTTCGGCAGCACGTCTTCTCTGAGGCAGTTCATCTGCTCCGCAACCATCGGCTTGAGCCGCGCGCTGATCTCCCGCAACTGCTCCGCCGGCGTCAGGCCGTCGGGTGACAGGTCGGGAGTCTCATCTTCCAACTGCTCTTTCAATCCCGACACGCGGATCATGAAAAACTCGTCGAGGTTGGACGAGAAGATCGAAAGGAACTTCAAACGCTCCAAGAGCGGCTGCGTCGTGTCGAGCGCCTCTTCAAGAACGCGGCGGTTGAACTCAAGCCAGCTCAACTCGCGGTTGAACAACAAGCGCTTTTGGTGCAGCAGCGAAGACGGCAGCGCCACTGTCGAGTTAGCGCTTGGTTGCTCATCCAATAGATTTTTTTCAGCCGCTTTAGCCATTTGTCTGCTGTCCCATTCGAGGATTTCTGCCCAGCCACGTGCGCGCCTCTCGCGCCGGCTTAGACTTCTTGCAGATCAAGATACGTCCGACGCAGCTCTTCTGACAAACGGCAGCAACGGTCTGGGAGAAAGTTTGGCGCGGCGGCGCGAGCGCGCTTCGACGGAGAGATGTCGCACAGTTGCGTAGAACGCCAGCATGACCGGCAGCCGGTCTTTCATCTCGCCTGAATCTTCACTCTGCAGCAGAGCCGAGACGGCCTCGCTCATTAATTCGCTGACCACAGACATGACATCAAAACCTCATTCAAGACGAGCGCCTCGTCTGACAATGTCCGCCCGTTCTAATTTCCATTGTGGCGGAGATGCTACTCCAAACGATCCCACGTCGGGGCCGTCGCGCTACCTGCCTGACCGCCGCGGCCATTGAGCGGTTGGTATTTCTGCGGTGTGCGACAAAGTAGCATGTGCCGCTCAAACCCGTGAAGAACACCTCGCTCGATCCGCCATCCGCGCGCAGAGATTCAACAGAGATTTCAGCCGCAATTCACTTCGAGGTGAATGAGTGGTGTGCGTTCGCACGACGCTGCTTTTAGTATCTGAGCGTTAGCGCCGCACCAACGCCCAGACCTTGCTCCTGCCGTTCGCGCTGGCGGCGGTGAAGATTTAATCCTGATGAAAACAAACGATAGCCTTCCTGTAACGTCCGGCGAGTAGGCTCTTCTTTCTTCAGCTAACTGCATTGCCCTTTGGTGACGTTAGACAATCGTCTCCGGAGGCTTGGGCCGCATACTTTTCAACCGACGACACAGGAGCATCTGCCCCCATGAAGACACAGAATGTTGTTCGCCGCGCCTTTACCTTTCTGACATTTGCCACTCTGATGATCTGCCCGGCGCGCATGGCGCTGGCGCAGGTTGATACCGCCTCTCTGACGGGACAAGTGTCGGACGCGAACGGCGCGGCCATCGCGGGAGCGCGCGCCGTGGCGACGAATCAAGCGACGGGCATTGCTGTTGAGGCTGCCACAGGCGAGGACGGTTACTACACGCTCGCTAATTTGCGTCCCGGACTCTACGCCATCGCAGTCGAGCAGGCCGGCTTCAAACGCGAGACGCGCCCTGATGTGCGGCTCTCGGTCGGGCAGCGCGCTCGCTTAGATTTCACGATGACGGTCGGGGAAGTGGGCGAAGTCGTGACCGTCACCGACGAGACGCTGGCCTTGCAGCGCGAAGACGCTTCGCTCGGTAACGTCGTGGACAACCGGCGCATCACGACGCTACCGCTGTTGCAGCGTTCGTGGGACGATCTGCTGCCGCAGGTCGCGGGGACGCAGGGTGATCCGTACACGGAACAGTCGGGCGGGACGGCTTCGGGCCGCACCGGCGGAATCAACATTCACGGCGTCCGCTCGTTGATGAATAACTTCATCCTCGACGGTCAAGACAACAACTCGATCTCGACGAACGTGCAGGAACTCTCCACGCAGGTCTCGCGCCCCAGCGTGGACGCCATCGGCGAGTTCAAAGTCATCACCTCGCAGTATTCAGCCGACACGGGCCGCGCGTCGGGGGGCGTCGTCAGCGTCACGACCAAGTCGGGCACGAACGAGTTTCACGGCGTCCTCTACGAATACCACCGTAACAAGGTTTTCGACGCCAACGACTTCTTCTCGAACCGCTTGGGTCGCCAGAAGCCCCAGCGCATTCAGAATCAGTTCGGTGGCAACGTCGGGGGACCAATCTGGCGCAACCGTGCGTTTTTCTTTGCCGACTACGAAGGGACGCGCATTCGTCAGGGCGTCCTCCGCATCGCCACTGTGCCGCTCGACGCGGAGAAGGCAGGGAATTTCTCCGGGTTGCTGCGAAACGATCTCGTCATGTTCAGCGGCCAGCCCGTGCCGCTTCTGAATGCGGACGGAACGCCTTCAGGCCAGTTCGTGCGCGCCGGGCAACTCTTCGATCCGCGCACGCAAACTCCCAACCCGCGCTTCAACTCCGCGCAGCCGGCGTCGCCTTTGAACCCGCGCTTTATCCGCCAGCCCTTCGCCGGCAACGTCATTTCCAACATTGACCCAATCGCCGCGCGGCTCGCCGCCCTCTATCCTTCGCCAACGCTCGGCGGCGTGCGCGCGAACAACTTTGCACGCACGCCGAACCTGAGCGACGATCAGGATCGCTTCACCACCCGCATCGACTACCAGATCAATTCTACCGAAGACATCTTCGGACGTTATGCTTATATTAAGCGAGACCGCTTCGTACCCGGTTTCTTCGGCGGCATCGCCGACGGCACGGACACCTCAGCTTGGGGCCAAAATGACATCAAGAGCCACTCGCTGACCGTCGGCTGGAACAGTGTCCTCTCGCCGGTCGTCGTCAACCAGTTCCGCTTCGGCTATTCGCGCGCCGACGCCGACGCCGTGCAGGAGCCTTTCGGTCAAGGTTCGTCGAGCGACTTCATTAGCGGCGTTCCCGACGAGGCGACTGTGCAGGGCGGACTGCCGGGCATCCTCGTCTCCGGCTTCAGCCCGCGCTTAGGATCGCCAGACTTCCTGCCGAAGTTTCAACGCTCGCAGCAGTTTCAGTTCACGGATACGCTGACGTGGACGCGCAACGCGCACACCTTCCGCTTCGGCGCGGACGTGATGGCTCCGCTCAAGCTCGACTATCTCGACATTCCGAACACGCGCGGTCGCGTCTCTTTCGACGGCAGTTACACGCAGTTTGCCGGGGGACTTGCCGGCACGGGAGCGCCGCTCGCCGATTTCCTTGTCGGCACGGCGCGCAACGCGGCGCTCTCGAATCTTCTCGTCGTCAACCAACGCCGACACATGTACGCCTTCTTCGCGCAGGACGATTGGAAAATCAGCCCGCGCCTGACCTTGAACGTCGGACTGCGCTACGACTTCGGCTCGCCCGCTTACGAGGAGAACAATCAATTAGCGAACTTCGCCCCCGCTGCGGCGCTCGCGGCGCGGACGCTCGCCGAAGCCTTCGCGTCGCTGCGCCTCGCCGGCGACGGTAGTCTCGTGGACCGCACGCTCGTGCGCCCGGACCGCACGAATTTCGCGCCGCGCCTCGGCTTCGCTTACTCACTGACTGATGACACAGTACTGCGC
>JALZKK010000110.1 GCA_030859285.1 Acidobacteriota bacterium
CCACCAGCCCGTCCAACACCTGATTGCACAGCATCGGACAGTTGTAATAGACGAGCGAAATCACCACCGGCTTTTTCCCGAAATACTCGCCGAGCCGCACCTCTCGCCCCGCTTCATCACGGAACAAAAGATCGAGCGGCACTGTATTATTCAAACGCTGTTCAATGCCGACCGCCTTCAACATCTCCGGCGTCCCGCCCTGCGGCAGAGAGCTTTCGGGCGGCCTGCCATACTGAGCCGAGACGGCAGGAAGCAGGAGGCAAGAGGCAGGAAGCAGGAAGCAGATAATACTCACGCGGAGGCACAGCGCGGACAGTTGCGCCTTGACTGCCACCTGCCGTCTGCCGCCTGCCGTCTGCCGCCTGCCGTCTGCCGCCTGTTTTCTTGCCTTCATTGATTCCTCTTCTCCCTCTGCTGCCCCGAACTTGATGCCGAAGGCGTCGTCTCGCCGGTCGTTTGCGACTGACCTTGTTGTTGTGCCGGCTGCTGCGCTTGACGCTGAAGGTACATTCTCATCGCGTCTTCGATAGGAACGCGGACGCGGCCCGTGCCTTCGTCGGCCCAGCCGTAAGTCGTCAACTCCCGCTTCCATATTTCTTGCACGATGCGGTATTCGGCCTGCGGTTCTTTCAAGCTCAAATCCCGGCGCTCGCCGCTGTCCGTCGTCACGCCGAAGCCGGGCGCGGCTTGCAAGCGCGGTTCGGGCGGCAAACGCTCCGCGCCCGTGCGCGCCAGCGGCGATGCCTGCAACTCGTCCGCTTTGGCGCGACTCTCGAAAACTTTGAACAGCCCGTACATCAACCCGCACACGACAAGGCCGAAGACGAAGAGCGCGAAGACGAACCACGCGATAGGCTTCACCTTCACATCCGTATGCTCATGCGCCACGTCCGGGTTCGTGATGTACGCCACGTCCGGCGTCAGATGAATGTCATGATCTTTGCGACCGAATACGCCCATTGCTCCCCCTACATTAATTTCGCGTGCGACCGTTTAGAGGTGGGACTTGTCCCGCCGAGCTTGAGCCGGCGGACAAGTCCGCCTTCTAAACGGAGCTAAATTTTCAATGTCCTCCGGTCATCGCCAGCGCATCGGTTAAGCCGGGCGCGTTGACGGGTAGGAGCGGGCGGCTCTTTAGTTCGCGGATGAAGTACGCGATCCAGATGCCGCCGATCCCAATCGTCAGCCCGGCCATCGTCAAGAGATCGAGTAGATTGAAATGCGGCGCTTCGCCTTCGTGGACGAACGCGGGCGAGACGAGATAAACCATATCAATCACACGCGCGCACAGCACCATTAAAGCGACGCGGCTCAGTGTCCGGTAATCTCGCTTCAAGGTGCGCGACAAGAGCAGCACGAATGGCAGCGCGAAGTGAAACAACACGACGGCGAGGCCGACGAACTGCCAGCCGCCGCGCAGACGCCGCAAGTACCATGGAATTTCTTCTGGGATGTTGGCCGACCAGATAATCAAAAACTGCGAGAACGAGAAATAAGCGTAGATCATCACGAAGGCCAAGAGCAGTTTGCCGTAATCGTGAAAGTGCGACGGTTGAAAGACGTGATCCATCGGTTCGTGTCTGGCGAGGATCGAGGCGACCAGAATCGTGAACGCGAGCGCCGTCAATCCCCACCCGGCCATGATCAGCAAACCGTAGATCGTCGAGAACCAATGCGGTTCTAAAGACATCATCCAATCGACAGCGGCGAACGTCACCGTCAACCCAAAGAGCAAAATGCCGGGGCCGCTCACGTTTTGCATCCATCCCTTCAAGCGCGGATCGCCCGTCCGGTCTTGCTCCCGCGACCACTTGCTCAACAAGAAGGCCAGCGCGCCCCACACCGCGAAGTAGAAGACCGTGCGAATGAGGAAGAACCACCAGTTCAGATAGTATTCCGCTTTCGCCTTGATGAGCGGATCGGTTTCAACGACGTGAGCATTCGACCATTCGTAGAGCGACTGTTCGTGGCCGTTCACGACCGGATGCACGAAGAGCGAGACGGCAATCGGGATGAACAGCACGAAGAGCAGCGGGAGCGTGCGCGTCGCCGCCTCGAAGATGCGGCGGACGACGAGGCCCCACGCGCCGCCCGATAAATGATGCAGCATCATGATCGCGAGGCTGCCGACGGCCACGCCACACCAGAAAACATAGCCCACCAGATACGAACGGAAGAATGCCACCGCGCCGCCAAAGATGAACGACACGACCGCGCTCAACACCAATGCCAGCAAGCCGACGATCAAGGCCGTGCGCTGATAGCGATCCACGATGGTCGGCGGATTGTATGTCGCCTCTCCCACATTCATTATCGCTGTTCCCCTCCATGTGGCTGCTCGCTCGAAGATGGCGGCTGCGCTCCGGTGTTGAATTGCCCGCGCTTGTCTGCCGGCACGTCCGCGACCGTTCCGCGCTGGCTCAATTGCAGAGCGCGCACGTAGGCGATGATCCGCCAACGATCCTCCGCCGGAATCTGCGCCGAATACTTCGGCATCGCGCCCCAGCCGTTCGTCATCACATCGAAGAAATGCGCCGAAGAAGCGTTGCCCGGCTGCAACTGCTCACTGTGGAACGATGGTGGTTGACGGAAACCGCGCCGCACGAGCATTCCATCGCCCTCGCCCGTCATCCCGTGACACATCGAGCAGAAAACATTGAAACGCTCCTGTCCCCTCCGCAAGTCAGACTCCGTGATGGGGAACGGAAAGATGTCCGGCCCCGCGTTCGCGCCCGCTCCGGCAATGCCACCCGGCTGCCCCGCAGCAGCCTGCATCGAGACGTCTTCCGCGGATGATGTTGTCACGTTCGCATTTCCGCCCGGCGGCACATTGCCCGTCGCGCTTGCTGCCGCGCCGCGTCCCGGCCCAACTCCCGGCTGTCCGGTATAAAGCAGATCGTTATCCCGCAAATGCCCACGCGCCACCGTCCCTTCAATCAACGGACGCGCCGACTGCTGATCGTCAAAAAACTTTCCATCGCTCGCCTCATACGCCTCATAACGCGGCTGATCCTGCATGTCCTGACGACAGCCGAAAGCAAGTAAGCAGTAAGCCGTGAGCAGTAAGCAGCAAACAACCGAGCGGCGCGGCGCGACTATTCTCTGACCTCTGACCTCTGACCTCTGACCTCTGCTTTTCTCAGTGTTGTACATCCGTCACCTCACGGGGACCAAGAGACTTGAGAAACGCGCGCGTACCTTCGCGGTCGAACTTTGGATCGTTGGCTTCGACGAGCAGGAAGAAACGGTCGCGCGAAGCGAGC
>JALZKK010000143.1 GCA_030859285.1 Acidobacteriota bacterium
AACCAGATCATGCACACAGAACTGCCATCCCCGCCGACATCGGAGCGCACGCTCGACGCGCAGATTAAAATTCACTACGAGCTTTTCGCCGCCGCCGGGCCGTCGCCGCTCTTGGTCGCGCTGCACGGTTACGGCAGCAATATGCGTTGGATGATGCGCGAGGCGCGGCAATTGGTCCCCGAAGGCTTTGCCGTCGCCGCGCTGCAAGGCTTTCACCAACACATCAAAGAGCCGAGAGAGCCGGGCGGCCCTTTGCGCTACGGCTTCGGTTGGTTGACCAATTTTCACGCTGAAGAATCCGTGCGGCTGCACCATCAGGCATTGCTCGATTTGATCGAGACGTTAGTTGATGAGAAGGTCGCTGATCGCCATCGCGTTTTCCTCTTCGGCTTCTCGCAAACATGCGCGCTCAATTACCGTTTCGCGTTCACGCACGCGGACACATTGCGCGGCTGCGTCGGCGTCTGCGGCGGATTGCCGGGTGATTGGGAAACGGGCGAACTTTATCAACCGACCGACGCCGCGATCCTACATCTCGCGGGCGAGGGCGATGAATTTTATCCGCCCGCGCGCGTCGCCGACTATGCCGCACGCTTGCAAATGCGCGCCCGTGACGTGGAAATGAAAACTTACGACGCCGGGCATGAACTGACGCCCGCGATGCGCGAAGACGTGGGCGCGTGGTTGAAGGCGAGAAGCTGAAACGGGTATAGTCGCGTGCGCTCGCCCACACTGTCCGCGAAAGTGAAGCACCAATTCATGCGCCGCTCTGTTCATGCCATCTTGTCGCTGACTTTGATCAGCATTGCTCTCAGCTTTCAATCAGCCTGCACGCAGATGCCCGATTCGCAGAAGAACAATGATCAGACGGTCGCCGATGTGCGCTCTGTCCTCGAAGCGCAAGCGGCGGCGTGGAATCGCGGCGACATCGAAGGCTTTATGAACGGCTACGAGCGTTCCGACGACATTACGTTCATCTCCGGCGACACCGTGACACGCGGTTGGCAGACGGTGACGGATCGTTACAAGCGGAACTACGACACGCGTGAGAAGATGGGAACGCTCGCATTTTCCGAACTAGACGTGAAGCCGATCAGTTCCTTCTACGCCGTCGGCTCCGGGCGCTTTCAGTTGACGCGCGCCAACGACAATCTGCGTGGTCGCTTCACGCTGCTGTTGCGCCGCACCGCGCAGGGATGGCGCATCGTCCACGATCATACTTCATCCGCATCCTCGTAAATTTTCAAAGGAGTCCATGTCATGCCACGCACCTTACGCTCTTCACTCGCTCCGGCCTTATCGCTCGTCTCAATCTGCTTGCTCTGCGCGGCGAGCGCGCCGGCGCAGAGCGCGCGTCAAGAGCAGTTTTCGATAGAGCGTTATCTGAACATCCGCAGCGCCGGGTCGCCGGCGCTCTCGCCGCGCGGGGAGCGCGTGGCGTTTCTGATCAACATCACGGGAACGCCGCAAGTTTGGATGACGGACGCGGCGGGCGGCTGGCCGGAGCAATTGACTTTTTATAACGACCGCGTGGACTTCATCGATTGGTCCCCTGATGGGGCGGGGCTGATCTTCGGCAAGGCCGTCGGCGGCAACGAGAACGCGCAACTTTACTGGATGTCGCCTGACGGCGCGGAAGTCAAAGCGCTCACCGACACGCCGAAGATTCGGCATAACTTCGGCGCATGGTCGCCCGACTCGAAGCGAATCAGTTACGCCTCGAACAAGCGCGATCCGAATTTTTTCGACATCTATGTGATGAACGTGTTGACGAGGGAGGAGTCGCTTGTTTACAGCCAAGACGGCTCGAATAATTTCACGGCGTGGTCGCACGACGGCAAGCAGATCGTCATCTCGCGGAGCAGCGACACTCTGAGCCTCGATAACGATCTCTATCTCGTCGATCTCGCCAGCAAAAGTGTCACGCATTTGACGCCGCACGAGGGCGCGGCGCAGTTCGGCGGCGTGCATTTCACGCCGGACAATCGCGCGCTGCTGCTGACGACGAACGTGGGCGGCGAATGGCTCACCTTGTCAAAACTCGATCTGCAAACCAAGCGGATCGAGCCACTTGAGAAAGCTGAGTGGGACGTGGCAGCAACGTCGATGTCAGACGACGGGAAACTCTTCGCCTATACGAGCAACCACGACGGCTTCAGCGAGTTGTACGTGCGCCGCTTGAGTCCGGCGGGCGCGCTCATTGGCCCCCTTCCCGCGCCGGTGAAGCTGCCCGGCAAAGGCGTCGCCGGCGGCTTAGAATTCTCTGGCGATGGCGGCAAACTCGCGCTCACCTTCAACGGCGTGCGCTTCAACTCCGACGTGTGGCTCTACGACACCGCGCGCAACACGCTCGAACAGGTGACGCACGCCTCGCGCGCCGCCATCCCGCAAACGTCGTTCGTCGAGCCGGAGTTGATCCACTACAAAACTTTTGACGGGCGCGAGATTCCGGCGTGGTACTACCGCCCACAACGCGCAGGGCAGCAAATAGTCTTTCAAAGTGGCACCAACCGCATCGGCGGTAATTTCTTCAGCAACTTACCTGTCATCGTCAGCGTTCACGGCGGCCCCGAAGGGCAGGAGCGCCCGACGTTCAACCCGACTTATCAATACTTCCTCTCGCGCGGCTACGCGGTGCTGGCACCGAATGTGCGAGGGAGTACCGGCTACGGCAAAACCTACACGCACCTCGACGACGTGCGGAAGCGCGAAGATTCCGTCAAAGATTTAGCAGCAGCGGTCGATTGGCTAAAAACTCAAGGTGGCGCTGATCCGAAACGCATCGCCGTGATGGGCGGCTCTTACGGCGGCTACATGACGCTCGCCGCGATCACGCTCTATCCTGATCTGTGGGCGGCAGCGGTCAAGCTGTTCGGCATCGCAAACTTCGAGACCAATCTGAAAAACACTTCCGGCTATCGCCGCAAACAGCGCGAGCGCGAGTACGGCACGCTGGCGAACGACTTGGAGTTCCTCCGCTCCATCTCGCCGATCTACAAAGTGGACAAGATCAAAGCGCCGCTCCTCGTCTTTCAAGGCAAGAACGATCCGCGCGTTCCCTACACCGAGTCCGAGCAGATCGTCAAAGCCTTGCGCGACCGCAACTCGCCAGTCGAATACACGCTCTTCGACGACGAAGGACACGGCTTCGTCAAACTCCAGAATCGGCTCGTCGTTTATCCGAAGATCGTCGAGTTTTTGGAGCGACACATGAAATAGAGTTCAAGGTTCAAAGTTCAAGGTTCAAAGTCAAAAACATTCATCTTCTGACTTTGAACCTTGAACTTTGAACCTTGAACTTTGGATATGCTTGCCGTCATCAATTGCGCGCAACTTGTCACGCTCGCCGGCCCCGCACGTCCGCGCGTCGGGGCAGAGATGTGCGAGCTTGGCATTGTTGAAGACGGAGCGATGCTCATCCGTGATGGGCGCATTGAAGCGGTCGGCGCGCGGCGTGAGATCGAGCCGCGCATCACGGGCGAGACTGAAGTTGTTGACGCGGGCGGGCGCGTGGCACTGCCGGGATTTGTCGATGCACACGCGCATCCGGTGTTTGCGGGGACCCGGGCGGACGAGTTTGAGCAGCGCGCTCGCGGTGCGACGTATCAGGAGATCGCGGCGGCGGGCGGCGGCATTCGGGCGACGGTGCGGAAGACGCGGGCGGCGACGGAGGACGAGTTAGTTACGGCGGGGAAGCGTTACGCCGAATGGTTCTTGCGCGGCGGTACGACGACCGTCGAGGCCAAGTCAGGCTATGGCCTATCGCTCGAAGATGAGTTGAAAATCTTGCGTGCGATCCGGCGATTGAACGACGAAACGCCGCTCTGTTACGTGCCGACGTTCTTGGGCGCGCATGATGTCCCGGACGAGTATCGCTCGCGGCGCGAAGAGTATGTGCGATTGGTGATCGAAGAGATGCTGCCGCGCGTGGCCGAAGAGAAGCTGGCAAAGTTTTGCGACGTGTTTTGTGAAGAGCGCGTGTTCACACTCGAAGAGTCGCGGCGCATCCTGTCGGCGGCGCGGGCGCAAGGCTTGGGGTTGCGAATGCACGCCGATCAACTCTCGCTCTCCGGCGGCGCACAACTCGCGGCGGAATTGCAAGCCGCGACCGCCGATCATCTCGAACACACGGACACAGTCGGCATCACCGCGTTGAGAGCCGCGAACGTGCAGCCGGTCCTGTTGCCCGGCTCGGTTTATGCGCTCGGCTCGACGCGTTACCCGGCAGCGCGTGCGATGATCGACGCGGGACTAGCCGTCGTCCTCGCGACGGATTTCAATCCCGGCTCGTCGCCGACGCCCTCGATGCCGATGATTCTGTCGCTCGCCGCGACGCACCTCAAAATGTCGCCCGCCGAAGCCTTGACGGCGGTGACGATCAACGCGGCTTACAGTCTCGGATTAGGCGATGAGACGGGATCGCTCGCGGCGGAGAAGCGCGCGGATTTCGTTGTCCATGATTGCGTCGATTATCGAGAGGTTGGCTATTTCTTCGGCATCGAACACGCCCATGCGGTTTACATCGCCGGGCGTGAAGTTTATCGCCGGAATGAGGCTTGAAGGCTTGTTGCGGTCAGCACAAGATAGCAGGAAAAAAATGGTTGACGCACAAGCTATTGTCATTTATCATCGCCGCAACACTGGAAAGGAGGTGATCAAAAAGTATATGAGTTTTAATCACAGTGAGGTGGCTGCGGCCTGACCTCTGGACTGAAAACTTGAATTTGTTAGGGTTTTCGTCCGTCCGTCACTTGTTTAGTGCGCTCACTTGATGAGCGGCACACAAGCGGCACACAGGCCAATCCCAACAGTTCACCGGGAAGCCGTCCACGCTCTTTAGCGTGGACGGCTTTTCTTCTTTGGCGCAATGGAGTGGAGACAGGGAGACAAAGAGACGAGGCGAACAAGTTATTGGCTTCTCTCCCCGTCTCCCTTTCTCCCCGCCTTCACCCTTTCCTTTGCCCCTCCGCGATCTTAGCGAGCGCGATGGTCAGCGCAGCGGCTCCGAGAGTTTTGACGAGCGTCGGATGCTCCGCATAAAAGTTGCTCGCCATATCGATGATCGAAGGGTCTTTCTGTTCGGCCTGCTCAGCAAGTTCCTGCACAGCTTCAGGCTGAACTTGCTGCGCGGCTTCGGGTGTTACCTCATTCTGTCCGCCGCTCAACAGCCCGGCCAAGCCGGAGGCCCCGCGCCGCGCGAAAAACTGCGAAACGAGCGCCGGGCCGAGCGTCGCGATCAGCGTGTTGAGAATACCGGCGCGTTGTTGGCCCCCCGACTGCGCGAACAATTGCGCGAGCATCTGCGCGAAGGGCGGCGTCTGATCCGAGCGGAAGGCGGCAGCCAATCCGTCGGCCACCGTCGAGGGCGGCGCGGCCTGCGTGAATTGATCGAAGTCGTCCTGCACATTCCCCGGAGCCGCCTGCGCGCCGGCCCCCGTGTATTGCTGCAACAAACCGCCAATTTGATCCATCCAACCCATAACAATTCTCCTCTCTCAAGAAATACAAAAATACATGGCGCTGGCGTTGATCAAGCCAGCGCGTGATGACGTGTTGTGTGGGGGAGCGACAGTGTACTCTAAATCAAAGCAGGAACGAATTGGACAGGATTGACAGGATGAAAGAAGCCATGCGTGTCGCACTTTGATTGGCTCATCATGTGAATCTTGTTAATCCTATCTATTTTTTTGCGCGCTATTCAGGCTTGGCCGGCGGCGTTTCCGGTTCGCGCTTGTCCGATGGCGGCAGGCGCGACGGATCGGGCGCTTCCGGCGAGGTGTGCGTGTGGACGACTTTCCAGCCGTTGTTGATGAGGCGGAAGACGAGCGTCATACGTCCAGTCGAAGTTTCCGGCGTGCCTTTGTAGTCTTGCGCTTGCCGCCACAGCGCGGTGACGATGGCAGTGTCGCGCCCGCTCAACTGCACGCGCATGTCGCGCACTTCCAACTCGACGTTCTTGACGTTCGGATACAAACTCGCGCGATTCGCCTTCACCTGCTCCCAACTCTTCGTGACCGTGCCGTTGTTGTTGAAGATGAGCAGTTGCGGCGAGTTCCAATAGACGCTCATCACCTTTTCGACATCGGCTTCACGGATGCCATCCAACAGCGTCTCGAAGACGCCGCGCACGGCGCGCGCTGCGGGGCTGATCGCTTGGTTAGCTCTGGCCGTGGTCGTCGCTGCCGTCGCAGCGGGCGCGCGGCGGGCGCGGGTCGCGGGCTTGTCGGTTTCAGTTGCCGGCGCGGTTTCCGTTGGAGCGGGCGTCGGCGTGGGCGCGGGCGTGGAGCGGTTAGGATTCTGCGCGAGAACTGAAACTGCGAATGTTAGAACGATGGCAGTTAAGGCGAATGATTTTTTCAACATGAAGTCGATCCTCATTTGTCAGCAGTTGCGGGCGCGTGTGACTTTAAGCCATACGCGCGGATAAACTGAGGGGAGTTGTTAGATGAGTTTGGCCGCTTCTCGTAAGCGGCGGGCGGAACGCTCGCGCCCGATCACGTCAAAGACCTCGAACATCGAGGGACCAACGGCTTGCCCGGTCAGGGCCGTGCGCGAGGCGTTGATCAGGAGAGCGGCTTTGACGCCCGCTTCGTCCGCGAAGGCGCGCAGGGTCACTTCAGCCGTCCCGGCGTTGAACGGATCAGTCTGCTCGATTTGTTCGGCGAGTGCGGGCAGCAGTTCTTTGAGCCGAACATCTTTCTTTAGATTTTTGTTGACCCCCACTTCGTCAAACTCGAAGTCGTCGGCGAAGTAAGCGCGGCCTTGACCGGAAAAATCTTTGAGCGTGTAGAACCGCTCCCGGATCAGGTTGACGGTTTTCTCGAACCATGCGCGCGCGGTCGTTTCATATTCTGGTTGCCACAAACCGCTCGCTTCGAGTTCGGCGCGCAGGAACGGCAGCAGTTCCTCAAGCGGCATCGTGCGGATGTATTCGGCGTTCATCCAGAGCGCTTTCTGATCCGTCCATTGCCGCGCGTTGGTCTCGCTGAAATTGAAGATGGCGGGCGCGTGATGAACGCCGGAGAGCGAGAATTTTTCGATCAATTCTGCGAGCGACAATATCTCTTGCTCATCTTGGGGGGACCAGCCCAAGAGCGCGAGCGCGTTGCGGAACGCTGCCGGCAGGAAGCCGCGATCACGATAAGTCGTCAGCGAGACGACTTCGCCGTGCTTGCGCTTCGAGAGCTTGCCTTTATTCGGCGCGAGGATGAGCGGCAAATGCGCGAAGCGCGGGATGGGCGAGCCGAGCGCTTCGTAAATGAGAATCTGCTTGTGCGTGTTTGTCAGATGATCTTGGCCGCGAATCACGTCTGTGATCGACATCTCGATGTCGTCGCAAACGACCGACAAATTATACAGCGGATGTCCGTCCGAACGGAGCAAGACGAGGTCTTCGATCTCCGAATAGTCGCGCTCCTGCGTGCCAAAGACCGCGTCCGCGAACTGCGAACGCCCGTCTTGCGCGACCCGCAAGCGTACCGCGAACAATTCGCCCGCCGCCGCGCGACGGTGCGATTCCGCGAGCGGCAGATCACGATACGGATTGCTCCGGTGATCGACGCCCTCACTCGCATCGCGTCGTGCGCGCTCTGCGATCTCCTGCTTCACGTTCGCGTCGGAGCGTTCTTCCTTCGGCGTAAAATCCCGGTAAGCCTTGCCTTCTTCCACCAACCGCAGCGCCGCCGCGCGATGCTTGCCGGCGTTGACCGATTGAAAGACCGGCTCCTCGTCGTAGTCGAGGCCGAGCCACTGTAAGCCCTCAAAGATCGAGCGCGTCGATTCGTCGGTCGAGCGTTGTAGATCAGTGTCTTCGATGCGAAGCAGAAACTTACCGCCACGCCCGCGTGCGTAGAGCCAATTAAAGAGCGCGGTGCGGGCCGCGCCAATGTGCAGGTAGCCGGTCGGCGATGGAGCGAAACGAACGCGCATAAAAACAGTGACGAGTGACAAGTAACTGGTGACGAGCAAGACAGAGACGGCGTGACAACTCTATTTCGCCGCTTAAAATAGTAACGAGTGACGCCTGACGAGTCAGGCAAGTAAAAAACTTGTCACTCGTCACTTGTCACTCGTCACTGAAATTCATGGCGGAGATAGCAGGATTCGAACCTGCGATGGGCTTGTGACCCATAACGGTTTAGCAAACCGCCGCCTTCAGCCACTCGGCCATATCTCCGCTAACG
>JALZKK010000146.1 GCA_030859285.1 Acidobacteriota bacterium
ATTATCTTCCTCCAAGCCGATCAACGTTTCAAACGTGTGGCCGACGCCCGTCGGGCCGGAGCGGGTTGACTGCACATAGCCGAGATTCTTAGCCCGGGCGAACTCTACACGAAATTCGTCAAGCGTCATCGGATCGCGAGGCATTGTCGTCTCCTTCAATCATTCATCCACACGTCAGCCTTCGGCGGAGCGTTGCGCCGCTCTCAGGTGGCTGTGGCGGTAGCCGTAGAGGAAATAGATGACGAGGCCGGCGAGGAGCCAGAGGCCGAAGCGGACCCAGTTGGTGATGCCGAGTTCGGTCATCAGGTAGGCGCAGCTCAACAGGCCCAGCACCGGGATTAGCGAGAGCCTGTATCGGAAACAGAGATAGATCATCACGACGGATAAGACGAGATAGACCAAGAGCGGTATCTTGTGGCGGAAAACTTCCCACGCGCCGGCAGTTGGATCATTTGGATCGGTGAGACTGAAAAATTGACGAGGCCCGTCCGGGTTGAAATACAGCACGCCCGCCAAGATCAGCACGAACAGGACGGGGATGATGAACTGCGAGTTGATGTACGGGACATAGGTGTTGCCGCTGTTGCGTTGGTTATTGCCGCCGAGAATTAAAACTCCGGCGCAGACCAGCACGAAGGCGAAGAGCGTCCCGATGCTGGACAGGTCGGTGACTTCCGTCAGGTTCATGAAGAGCGAAGGGATGGCGACGACTAACCCGGTGATGAGCGTCGAGAACCATGGCGTCTTGAAACGCGGGTGGATGGCCGAGAAGATCGGCGGCAGTAGTCCGTCGCGGCTCATCGCCATCCAGATGCGGGGCTGGCCGAGTTGGAAGACGAGCAACACGGTGGCAATCGCGATGATCGCGCTGATCGCGACGACGCCTCTGATCCAACTGATGTCCACGCCTTCGGGGCCGAAGACGAAGGCCAGCGGATCGCCCACTTGCAATAACGTGTAAGAGACCATCCCGGTCAGCACCAGTGCGAGGATGATGTAGATCACGGTGCAGATGACGAGCGAGAGCATCATCGCGCGCGGCAGATCACGGCGCGGGTTCTTGCACTCTTCGGCGGTGGTCGAGAGCGCATCAAATCCGATATAAGCGAAGAAGACCGCCGCGACACCGCTCATCACGCCGCTGACGCCATTCGGCGCGAAGGGGGACCAATTGCCCGGATCGACGTAGAACGCGCCGACGATGATCACGAGGAAGATGATCGCCAGCTTCAACGCGACCATGACGTTCGAGGCGCGCTTCGATTCGCGGATGCCGACATAGACGAGCGCCGTGATCAGGACGACGATGGCAAGCGCGGGCAGATCGCAGATGATCGGCAGCCCGGCGATGCGCGGCGCGGTCGTCCAAGCCGTGTAAGCGTCAATCATATTGGCCGTCACGCCGGGCAGGGCGCGGACGGTTTCTAAAGTCTGTCCGTTCGTCATCAACTCGCTGATGCCGCGAAAGCCGCGCGAGGCTGAGAGGAAATCCATCGTCAAATACGCCGGCACGTTGATGCCGTAGCCGGACAAGAGGCCTGTGAAATAATCGCTCCACGAAATGGCGACGGCGATGTTGCCGATGGCATATTCGATCAGCAAGTCCCAACCAATGATCCACGCGATCAGCTCGCCGAACGAAGCGTAGGCGTAAGTATAAGCCGAGCCGGCGACGGGAATCTTCGAGGCAAAGTCGGCGTAGCAAAGCGCCGAGAAGCCACATGCGAGCGCGGTGAACATGAAGAGAAAGACGACCGCCGGGCCACCGCTGAACGCGGCGTTGCCGATCATGGCGAAGATGCCTGCGCCGATGATCGCGGCGATGCCGAGCGAGGTTAGATCGAGCAAGCCGAGCGTGCGGCGCAGGTGCGGTTCGCCCGTGTCGAGATCGCCGTGATCGCTGTAACCAAGCTCGGCGTCGCGTTGAATTTGTGCGATGGATTTCGTGCGAAAGAGATTCGAGAAGCTCATCTTGGTTTTTAATTGACGGTCGGACGCTGGATGCTGGAAGAACTAAATTCGAGACTTGAACGGTTAGGACGGAGAAGATTCACCATAGAGACAGAGAGGCACGAAGCAAAGGATGAACGATGCGCGCGGAACGATGAACTGAAGGCATCTGTCTTTCATTCATCGTTCCTCCTTCATCGTTTGCTGCCTGTGTGCCTCTCCGGTCTCTGTGGTTCAATCATGTGTCTTAATCTCATGTGCTTCGATCTAGACTGTCGGAATTGCGTCGCGGAGTTTACTACTTGTCCGCCGCTAGTTGCCAGCTTATTTCAAATTTGAAGTTTCAGGTCTATCGTCAGCTTAACATCGAACCTCAAACCTCAAACTTCAAACTTCTCCAGTCGATCACTGACAACGAGCCGGTTTTTTGTTAGACTCCGCCGCAAAATTATTGAACCGCCAATCGTGAATGGTCAGCACGAGTTTGAGGCTTAAACGTACTTATCTTTGAACCTCAAACCTCAAACTTCAAACTATCCCGCAGAGGTCTCCTATGAATCCCTTCCGCCACATTCTCTTCCCGACAGATTTTACGGAACACGCGCGCGGCGCTTTGAAGTATGCGGCGGCGTTTGCGCGCGAGGGCGCGGGACGTATCGTGTTGTTTAGCGTGCAGCAGGGCAGCGTGCCGGCCAATTTGTTGACGATGCCGGATCACGCTTTCGATGAGCAGGAGAACGAATGGCTGGCCGCGTTGCGCGAGCAGGTGAGGGAGTTGCTCGCCGATCCGTTATTAGATGGATTGGAAGTCGAGCCGTTGATCGTCGAAGGCGATCCCGCGCCGGAGATCGCCGAAGCCGTGCGCGAGCTTAACATCGATCTCGTCACCATCGTGACGCACGGGCGCAAAGGGCTGGCGCGTGCGCTGTGGGGATCGACCGCCGAAGAGATCATCGCCGAGGCTTCGTGTCCGGTCTTGACGATCCGTCCACCGCAGCGCGATTTCGTCGAACATCGGGACGGGCAGACGCACTTGCGCCTGAACCGCGTGCTGTTGGCGACGAACTTTCGCCCGTCAGCCGAGCGCGCGACGCAGATGGCGGCGGACATCGCTCGTCGCGCCGGAGCGGAACTGCATAGCATTTACGTCGTCGGCGATTATCTCTCGCAGTTGGCCGATCTCTTCCCTGACAGCGGCGGGCGAGCGCGCTCCGATCTGCGCGGCTATGTGAAAGAGCAGATGCAGTCGCTCACGCGCAGCGAATCCGGCGTGTCGGCGACGACGCATTTAACGGAAGGGCGGCCTTACGAAGAGATCGTGCATGTGGCGACGGCGCAGGATGTCGATCTGATCGTCATGGGGACCAACGTGCATCCTTCTCTCTTCGGCGGCGCACCCGCGCTCGGCCCCGAAATCGAGCGCGTCGTCCGCAACGCGCCCTGCCCTGTCCTCTGCGTGCCAACAACCCGCGCCCTTACTCCCCATCCGGCGCGCGTCACCGAACCGCTACCGCAAACTTAAAAAGTTCAAGGTTCAAGGTTCAAAGTTGAAAACCAAAGCCGGCCTTTAACTTTGAACTTTGAACCTTGAACCTTGAACTTATTTTGCCGAGATGGGCAGTCCGGCTTTTTTCCATGCATCGTAGCCGCCGAGGAGGGCGGCGGTGTTGGTGAAACCTTTATTCTTGAGTATCTGCGCCGCACGGGCGCTGGTGTGTTCGTTCGGTCAAGCGCAGTAGGTAACGATGAGCTTGCCCTTCGGCACCTCGCTAAACTCTTTGTCGATCTCGGACTCGACGAACAGCTTGGCATCTTTGATGTGGTTGGCCTGATACGTCTCTGCGGTGCGGACGTCATAGATGACCGCTTCGTTTTTCGCCACTGCCGCCTTCAATTCATCGACCGTCATGCGCCGCACGCTGTCAGGCGGCGGCGTCAGTTGCGTGACCGGCGCGGGTGGCGCAGTCGTCTTCGTGTTGTTCGCCACCGTCGTCGTCTTCGTCGCGCTGTTGTCCTGCGGATTGCAGGCCGCCAGCAATGCGACCGACAAGCCGAGCGCGGCAGCCAATGAAATCAATAAACGCATCTCGTTTCGCACTCCTGATGAAAACTCGACGCTCAAGAATTGAGCGTCCACTCTCGCGTAGCATCGCATGAAACGTGGCCGGAATAAAAGCAAGGATGAAGGATGAAGGATGAAGGATGAAAAATAGTTTTCGCTTTAGCCTTGTTTTTGCCGGAGATGTGTGGCGAAAAACTGTAAGACGTGCTGCTCATATTCCTGCCGGGCGAGCGCGTGCAGATCGACGTGACGCGCACCGCCGATGGCCCAGAACTCTTTCGGCGCGCGCGCCGCTCGGAAAAGTTGTTGAGATTCGGCGAGCGTCGTGTGCTGATCGTCCGCGCCCACGATGAAGAGTTTAGGCGCGGTAACATCCAGACTTTATTGATGGGGCGTAACTCTTCGGCGTCAACGCCGAGCCTGAGCTGCGCGGACAAGAGCGGCGTCAGTGCGCTTGACCAACTGCCCAAGCGCATCGTCAAACGATTGGCGATGGCTTCCTTGATCGTCGGATAGACCATTTCTAAAACAACCGCGTCTGCTGCAATCAGCGGCGTTGCCAAGAGCATCGCCGCGCCGCCCATCGAGACGCCGATGATCCCGACGCGCTCGCCCGGCGCATTGGCGCGCAGAAAAGCGACAGCGGCTCGTGCGTCATGGCTTTCGCGGTAGCCAAATGTAATGCGTTCGCCCGGCGTCTCGCCGTGCGCTTGAAAGTCGAAGAGCAGCACCGTGTAGCCCGCTCGATGCAAGAAACGCGCCCGTCCCAACATGCTCAAACGATTCGCGCGGACGCCGTGCATCAACACCACCGCGCCCGCGCCTTTTTGTCCCGGCACGATCCACCCGCGAACGGTCGCGCCCGACTCGCTCGCAAACTCCACCGCGCGCCCGACCTGCAAATCCGGCGGCAACTCGCCGACCCGTTGATTGAACGGCGCGCTCAACAGACCGCCAATCAGCCACACCGCACTGCTAAACAGTAATGGCAAGCCGATCAAAGCGGTGGTCAGAAGTTTGCGCCTTGTCATCTTCAAGGGGCTGTGCATGTGTGAAGGAAATGCTATCGATTATTCACTGCGCTGAAGTCAGCTTCAGGCCGATAATGCCGGCGACGATGAGGACGATGCAGGCGAGCCTTCCGGCCTCGCGTGATTCGCCGAAGAGGAGGATGCCAAGCAACGCCGTGCCGACCGCGCCGATGCCCGTCCAGACAGTGTAGGCCGTGCCGACGGGGAGCGTCTTGAGGGCTTGCGAGAGGAAAAAGAAACTGACGACCATCGCGGCCAGCGTGCCGACGCTCGGCCACAGACGGCTAAAGCCTTCCGTGTATTTCAAACCGATGGCCCACATGATTTCCAACACGCCCGCGATCAATAAATATATCCACGCCATGCGATCCTCTTGTCTGATCTGATTTGAATTGCGCTCGCATCATAACCTCAACGGATTGTCGCCGCGAGCTGCGGACAGGCGCGCGGGCAATTGAATGGGCAAGTATCCGCCACATTATGAATTGCACTTCGTTGACAGCCTTTCGGGCAGGCGCATATGCTTTAGCTATCAATAAAGAGATCTAACCACGAATGGACACGGATGAACACGAACGAGGCTGAAACGGAATGGTGAGAACATCACGCTGTCAATTGATGAGCAGTCGGCGCTGTTTTTTCTTCGTGTTCATTCGTGCTAATTCGTGGCTAACTTTTTCTTGAGCTAATAGTCCACTAGTTGCCGAGACCGCGAGTTCGTGAGGTGTGCGGTCATGTCGCAGCCGACTTATCTAACCAATGGAAGTCGCGTCGCCGTCATTGGCGGGGGGCCGGCGGGTTCGTTCTTCGCCATCGAATTGCTGCGCCGCGCGCGCGCCGTCGGTTTGCGGCTGACGGTCGAGATTTACGACGGCAAGAGTTTTGCGAAGAAGGGCGCGCCCGGCTGTAATATGTGCGCCGGAGCCATCGGCCACAATTTGATTCAAGAGATCGAGCGCTCCACCACGACGATCCCGCCCGAAGTTATCCACTACGAAATTGAAGGCTACGCTGTGCATTACCAAGACGCGGTGGCGCATCTGGAAAATGATCCGGCGCGAAAAATTTACGGCGTCTATCGCGGGGCTGGTCCCGTTAGTACTGAGCGACCCGACGGCGCGCGGAGCTTTGATCAATTTTTACTAGACCAAGCAACAAAGCTCGGCGCGCGCCACGTCGCGCAGAACGTGCAAGACATCGACGTGCCAGCCACGCTCGAACGCCGCCCGGCCATCGTGACGAATGAGGGCGCGCGGCACGAGTTCGATCTCGTAGTTGGCGCGTTCGGCGTCAACTCGCAACTCGGGCAGCGTTTGCTCTACGGTTATCAACCGCCGCCGACGTGGAAGACGTGCGTCATCGAAGCGCGCGTCCCGGAAGAATTTCAGCGCGAGCAGCTCGGCAATCTGATTCACTTCTTCGTTTTGAAGCAGCCGGACGTGCGTTACGTCGCGCTGATTCCGAAGGGCGAGCATGTGACGGTGACAGCCATCGGCGAACACGTCGATGTGCTTTCGACCGAGCGGCTGCTGCGCGATTCCTACATGCGCGACTTCTTGCCCGCCGATTGGAAGCTCGACTGCCACTGTCACCCGCGCGTCGCCGTCGGCGCAGCGCGACTGCCTTACAGCGACCGCTTTGTGATCGTCGGCGACGCTTCAGACTCAAGATATTTGAAGAACGGAGTGGAATCGGCGTTAGTGACGGCGCGGCTCGCGGCTGAGTGCGTGATCAATCACGGCGTCACGGCGCGTGATTTCGAGAAGCACTTTTGGGCGCGCTGCCAACAAGTTTTCGGGCGCGACAACTTGTACGGGCGGATGCTGTTCGAGATTTACGACCGCGTGTTCCCGCACCCGCTGCTTGCGCCAATTTATTTCGCCGTGCTGCAAGCCGAGCGGCGGGCCGGAAGACGGCGCGCACTCCTCTCCGGCGCGTTGCTCGCCGCCTTCACAGGGGACCAATCGTATAAACAGATTCTACTGCGCGCGCTGCACCCGCGGCTCGCCGCGCGCATGGCGAGCCGCGCCGGAGCGCTCTTCTTCGACCGCGTGCGGACGAGAGTGACGCGCGCCGAGCCGACAGCAGTGCGCGGTTTGCGCCTGCGCGATGATGCGCGCGTCTGCGTGATCGGCGGCGGCCCGGCGGGCGCGTCGTGCGCGCTCCGTTTGTTGCAACAGGCCACAGAGCGCGGCATGAATCTGCGCGTCCATGTTTACGAGCCGAAGCAGTTTCCGCGCCAGCACAGTCCGTGCATGGGCGTGCTGGCTCCGCCGACCGCGCAATTACTTCGCGAGCAATTCGATCTGATCCTGCCGCCGGAAATGATCAGGCGCACGATCAAAGGCTATCGCCTGCACAGCGACCGCAACGACATCGAACTGCGCGCGCCGACGAATGAAGAGCCGGCGTTGATGGTCTCGCGCTCAGACTTCGACGAATATCTGCTGGAACACGCGCGGGCGGCTGGCGCAAATATTGTCTCCGACCGTGTGACCGGACTTGAGTTTCATCCTGATAATTTAGAGCATCCAGTGAGGGTTTATTCTGAAGGCGCATCGCGCTCGGCGGATATGATCGTCGCGGCCTGCGGACTCGACGACGGGCTGCTCTCGGTGTTGGAACAAGTTAGCCCGCAGAGCCGACGCTACCGACGCCCGTCGGAGTCGATGCACTCGATCATCATCCGGCTCGCGTGCGACGAACGTTACATCGAAAAACGCTTGGGCGGACACATTCACGCTTTCCTACTCAATGATCTGCCGCGTATCGAATTCGGTGCCATCACGCCGAAACAGGATCATGTCCTCGTCAACATCATGGGCCGTCGCGTCACTTCCATCGACATGGAAAACTTCCTGCTGCACCGCAAAGTGCGGACGCTTTTGCCGCGTTTCAACTTGCAACAACTCGATTATTACGAAGGCCACGCGCCTGTTCGTCATGCCCGCAACGTCTCTTGGGATCGCTTCGTCGCGGTCGGCGACGCAACGGGCTGGCTGCGTCCCTTCAAAGGCATGGGCATCACGACCGCCATCCAGACCGGCATCGCCGCCGCTGACGTGATGTTGGAGCGCGGCATTGATGCGACCGCGCTCGAAGCCTACGCCCGCCGTGTCCGCTCGATCACAGACGATCACATGCACGGGCGCGTCCTGCGCCGCCTGCTCCGCACCGGCATGAGCCTCAGCATGATCGACGGCCTCATCGAACAGGCCAAGACCAACACAGACCTCTACGCCATCCTCTACGACATTATCTCCGGGCAAAACTCCTACCGCCGCATCACCCGCGAAATGCTCCGCACCGCGCTCTTGTGGAAAGTCAGCACGCTTGCACTGCGGCGTGTGGTCAGGCCGGCAAATTAAAATAGACTGCCTTGAAAAAATTTAGCCACAGAGAACTCAGAGAACTCAGAGTTAGAAACAATGTCACCGCGCTTGCTTGTTCTCTGTGACCTCTGTGTTCTCTGTGGCTAAGATTTTCTAATGTTTCACGCGGTAAGAAACCACCACGCAACCATTTTTGAGGACTTTGCAATCGAGTAATTCCAAATCGATCTGGCGCTTCATTTCGTGGAACAGCGGAATCCCTGAGCCGAGCAAGACTGGATGAATGTTGAAACCAATCTCATCGATCACACCAGCCTCAAACAACGACTTCGCCAACTCGCCGCCGCCCATCACGCAGATGTCTTTGCCTTCTTCCATCTTCAACTTTCGGACAAACTCGGCGGCGTCCATTGAAATAATTTCAACACTCTTATCAGTGCCTTTCTTCAATGTGCGTGAAAAGACGTAAGTTTTCATGCCCGGATAAGGATTGCTGCCGCCTTGGTTGTGCTTGAGCGCAGGATCATAAGTTTTGCGTCCCATCACAATCGTATCAATCGACTTCCAAAATTCTGTGATGATGGAATTCACCTCCTTGCTCCACATCAACCAGTCAACCGCACCGTCTTTGCGGGCGATGTAATTATCGAGACTGTTCGCGCCACCAAATGTTACTTTTCGCATGGTCACTCTCCTCTTCTTCTGGTAGTCGCTCAACGTGGGGACGCGGCAGGTCAGTACCGCCTGCGGTAGCGGGCGGGTCTTAAT
>JALZKK010000160.1 GCA_030859285.1 Acidobacteriota bacterium
GAGCAAACCCACCCGCTACCGCAGGCGGTACTCTGACTCGCTGAGGCCAAGCGCAAAAGGCGAGCGCGAGAGTAGAACGATTTCTCTCGCGCTCGCCTTTCATGTTTAGCCTTGCGACGGGTTCGCGCCTTTATTGGTTATTCTCGTTGTCCGTTCCTGTTTGGCTCGCGTTGTCGCTTGTCGCACTGCCGATCCCGGCTCTCTCTTCAAGCGGCGGAAGCGCAGCAGCGACTGCGCCGCTGACCAGCCCGGCGGCGGCCCCGGCCAGCACGCGGGTCACAACGCTCCTCGACTTCTTCCTGCTGCTTGAACGCTTGCCGCCCTTCTTCGTCGAGTTCTTGGCCGCGCTCTTCTTGGTCCCCCGGCTGGCTGACGCTTTCTTGGTCGAAGACTTGGACGCGGATTTCTTGGCCGCCGCTTTGCCGGCGGACTTTTTCGTTGACTTCTTGCCGGCGGACTTCTTGCCGCCCGCTTTCGTTGCGCTTGACTTGCGCGTGCCGGACTTCTTCGCCGATTTCTTGGCCGCCGGTTTCGCTTTGCCTGTGGTCTTCGAGCCGGCTGCCTTCTTCTTCGATTTAGTGGTTGCCATGTTTCATTCTCCCTGTAACTGAGGCTGGCACTACTTGATAGCTACACTCTTAAACTAAACTTGCCGCGCGCGCAAGAAAATTTTATGCTCGACGCCTCCGCTTCCGCAGTTCGGCTACGACGTTCGTTGATCTTCCGACCGCTTGGTGAAATCGATGAAGAGACAGGCACGACGTGTTCACACGGAACTTTGTTTGCTGCCGCGCGCGACTGATGCGCGCCGGCTCGTCTGTTGGCTGCTTGTTGGCGTCCTCGTTTTCTCGACCGCGCACGCGCAGATGGCGCAGCGGACTGTGACGAGCGGCCAGCGTTACCCGCGCCTCGTGATCCGCAATGCGATGATCATTGATGGCAACGGCACGCCCGCCTCCGGGCCGAAAGACATCGTGATCGAAGGTAACACGATCAAGGAAATCGTCTCCCTCGATCCGGTCGTCGTCAAGCGCGGCGAGGCGAAGCGACCGGCGGGCGATGTTGAGATCGATGCTACTGGAAAATACGTCTTGCCCGGCCTGATCTCCGCGCACGGACATGTGCAGGAAGAGCGCGGCGGCGTGCCGCAACCGCTCGAATACGAATTAAAATTATGGCTCGCTTCCGGCATTACGACCGTCCGCGACGTGGGTAGCGACACCAAACGGACGCTCGCGCTCAAGCAGCAAAGTTTGAACGGCGAGCTGGCCGCGCCGCGCCTCTTCGTCTATGCGCGTTACGATTATCCGCCGCGCCCGCAGACGGCAGAAGCGGCGCGCGCCCGCGTGCGCGAGTTGAAAGCGCTCGGCGTCGATGGCCTGAAGTTGTTTGACATTGATCGTGATCTGATGTCGGTCGTCTGGGAGGAGGCGAAAGCGAACGGCCTGCGGATCGCGCATCACGCGGGCGTCGCGGAGGCGAATGCTTGGGACGATGTGAAGCACGGCACAACGACAATTGAACATTGGTACGGCATTCCCGACGCCGCTTTGGAGAACGGCGTGCAGTCGTTCCCGCCGTCCTACAACTATAACGACGAAGTGGATCGCTTTCGTTACGCCGGTCGCCTCTGGCGTGAGGCCAATTGGGAGCGGCTGATGAAACTCTTCGACGCGATGATCGAAGCGAATGTCGCGTGGGACCCGACGCTCAACATTTACGAAGCGAGCCGCGATCTCCAACGCGCGCAGACGCAGCCGCAATTCGCAGATTACTTGCACCCCACGCTCGAAGATTATTTTCGCCCCGACCCGGCGCATCACGGCTCATACTTCTTGGGCTGGACTTCGACCGACGAGACTTTCTGGAAAGAAAATTTCCGCATCTGGATGGCGGCCCTACGCGAGTTCGAGCGGCGCGGCGGCCTCATCGGCGCGGGCGAAGACGCCGGCTTCATTTATCAGATGTACGGCTTCGGTTTGATCCGCGAGCTTGAGTTGCATCAAGAGGCGGGCTTTCATCCGCTGCAAGTCATTCAGCACGCGACCGGTAACAACGCCCGGATTCTCGGCCAACAAGATCGCTTAGGCCGCGTCCGCGCGGGCTATCTCGCGGACTTGCTCATCGTCAACGGCAACCCGCTCGAAAACTTGAAAGTGCTATATCCGACCGGCGTCGATGTCGTCCAAGACGGCAAGACCATCCGCACCGGCGGCGTCGAGTGGACGATCAAAGACGGCATTCCGTATCACGGCCCGACACTCTTGGCCGAAGTCAAACAGATCGTCGCCAAAGCGCGCGCCGAGCGGCGAGGGAAGAGCGCGACAAAATAGAGAGGTCGCGTGTAAAATCAAATTCTCCCGATCACATGCCAGCATTTAGAGGTGAAATATGAATCTATCCCGCGTAGCAAAAGCGCGATTTGCAAAATTGTGCCGCTCGTTACTGGCCGTTTGCCTGCTCGGCCAGATGGCTTTCGCACAGACGGCTAAGACTGAAATGAAGCCGCTCGCTTCCGCGCCGCGCGCCACCGTCGCCGACGCGCAGCAGTTCGTGGCCGAAGCGGAGAAGCGTCTGGCCGATCTCGGCGTGAAGCTGAGTCAGGCGTCGTGGGTCCAGAGCAATTTCATTACGGTGGACACCGAAGCTCTCGCCGCCGAAGCGAATAAAGAATTTATCACCGTCGTTACCGGACTGGCCGAAGCTGCCAATAAGTTCGACGGCTTGCAGTTGCCTGCCGACACGACGCGCAAGCTGAAGCTCTTGAAACTCGCGCTCACTTTGCCCGCGCCGGGTAATCCGGCGGAGCGTGAAGAGTTGACGAAGATCGCCGCCTCGATGGAGAGCGATTATGGGAAAGGGAAGTTTTGTCCCGACGGCGAAAAAGGAAAATGCCTGACGCTCGCCGAGATGGAGCCGATCATGGCGAACAGTCGCGACCCGGAAGAGTTGAAGCGCGTCTGGCTCGGTTGGCGGACGATCTCGCCGCCGCTCAGGGAGCGCTACAAGCGCTACATCGAACTGGCGAACAAGGGCGCGCGCGAGATGGGTTTCCGTGACGTGGGCGCGATGTGGCGTGCGAACTACGACATGTCGCCCGACGAGTTCGCCGCCGAGATGGAGCGTCTGTGGTTGCAAGTCAAACCGCTCTACGATTCGCTGCACACTTACACGCGCTATAAGTTGGCCGAGAAGTATGGGACCAGTGTCGTCCCGCTCAATCAACCGATCCCGGCGCACCTGTTGGGCAACATGTGGAGCCAGCAGTGGGGCAACATCTACCCGCTCTTGAAGCCGGCGAACAGCGATCCCGGCTACGATCTGACGAAGATTCTGCAAGAGAAAAAGATTGACGCCAATCAGATGGTGCGCTACGGCGAAGGCTTCTTCAAGTCGCTCGGCTTTGAGGCGTTGCCGCAAACCTTCTGGGAACGCTCGCTCTTCGTCAAGCCGGATGATCGCGAAGTGGTCTGCCACGCCAGCGCTTGGAACATCGACGCCAAAGACGACGTGCGTCTCAAGATGTGCATTAAGATTACGCAAGAAGATTTCAGCGTAATTCACCACGAACTCGGCCACAACTATTATCAAATGGCCTATGCGCCGCAGCCGACGCTTTATCAAAACAGCGCCAACGACGGCTTTCACGAAGCCATTGGCGACACGGTTGCGCTCTCCGTGACGCCGGAGTATTTGAAGCAGCTCGGACTGATCGAGAAAGCGCCGGACGCGAGCGCGGACACGGGACTGCTGCTCTACCAAGCCCTTGAGAAAGTTGCCTTTTTACCGTTCGGCTATTTGGTGGATCAGTGGCGTTGGAAAGTCTTTTCCGGCGAAGTGAAGCCGGCGGACTACAACAAGGCTTGGTGGGAGCTGCGGACGAAGTATCAACAGATCGCACCGCCCGCGCCGCGCAGTGAACAGAATTTCGATCCGGGCGCGAAATATCACGTCCCGGCCAACGTGCCATACGCGCGCTACTTCTTGGCGGCGGTCTTGCAGTTTCAATTTCACCGCGCCCTCTGCCGCGAGGCGGGCTACACTGGTCCCCTGAACCGTTGCTCGATCTACGGCAACAAACAAGCGGGCGAGAAGCTCCGGCAAATGCTCGCGCTCGGCCAGAGCCGCCCGTGGCCCGAAGCCTTAAAGGCCCTGACCGGCGAAGAGAAGATGGACGCCACCGCGATCATCGATTACTTCGCGCCGCTCAAGACATGGCTCGACGAGCAGAATCGTCAGCACGCGCAGAAGACAGCCTCGCTGAAGTGAGCCTTCAAAAGGGGCAGAAGGAAGGAGGCAGTCGGCAGGAGCAGGAGGCAGGAAAAACAATTAGGTCTTACCTACCGACTGCCGACTGCCCCTGCCTCCTGTCTTTTGCCTTTTGCCTTCTTTCAGGGATAATGGGCAGCGATGAAAGAACTTGATGATTTTTCCGAAGAACTGATCGATGACGACGAGCTGGAAGAGATGCCCCTCGAACTCGACGATGAAGAGTATTATGAGGACGACGATGAGTTTGACGAGCCGTATGAGCTGCGGACGGCGGTGATGATAAAGAACGAGATGCTGGCGCTGTTGAGCTTGAAGATCACGAGCGACGGCAACGGCATCATCGTGCGCGTCGATCCGCGTCAACCTCTGCCTGCCGCGCAAACCTACCAAGACGCCGAAGCCGCCACCGCATGGTTCAACCGCAGCCTCGCCACCAGCAAGCGCAACGGCTGGCACATCATCTATCTGGGCGAGCCGCTCGTCGGATAAGCTCAGGGATGAGAGCGGAGGAATTGAGGGGCGAGTCAGAATTGTTCCATTAGCCCGTTATTTCATCGAATCAATAACGTGATCCGTTTTTACTTTGCCCCTCATCTTTTTCAATAACCTTCCTAATCTTTCAGCACTGCAATTAAGATCAAAGTTCTGCCAATCGTTGCGTGTATTGTCCGGCATATGATGACAGAGAACCGCGCATCGTCGGCGTCCGCGTTGACACTCGGAAATCGGCGCGGCTATTATCCGGGCGGTCTTGCAGCGTATCTTTCATCTGAATTTGCCGAAACAATAAGGCGGGGAGATAGGGCGCGCACTTGCAATTATGACAATGCGCCGGCTCTCCGGTTTGTGTGAGTGATGGAGAAACTCACGATTCGTCGTGTCGGGGTGCTGGTCAAGCCTCATCAGCCGGAGGCGATTAAGACGATCTGCCGCCTGCTCGAATGGCTGAACGCGCGCGGCGTGACACTCGTCGCCGGGCCGAAGATCGA
>JALZKK010000199.1 GCA_030859285.1 Acidobacteriota bacterium
GGTGTTGACGTTGTGCGCCGTCTGGCCGCAGACGACGCACACTGCTGCCGGCGCAGAACCGCAATACGATCTCCTGATCACCAACGCGCGCGTCGTGGATGGGACGGGCAATCCGTGGTTCCGTGCCGATGTCGCCGTGAAGGGCGGGCATATTGTTCGCGTCGGGAGCGTCGGGGCGGCGGAAGCTAAACAGGTGATCGACGCGCGCGGGCAGATTCTCGCGCCGGGTTTTATCGATGTGCATACGCATAGCGAGAATGTCTATGGCTTGCCGGAGGCGGAGAATTTTGTGCGGATGGGCGTGACGACGCTCGTCACGGGCAACTGCGGCGGGTCGGCGGCGGACGTGGGAGCTTTTCTTGAGCGCATCAAGGAAACGCCGTTAACGGTCAATCTCTCGACGCTCGTCGGTCACGGCACGGTGCGCGACAAAGTTCTCGGCACGGCGAATCGCGCGCCGACGCCGGACGAGTTGCGGCAGATGGAATCAATCGTCGAACAGTCGATGCGCGACGGCGCGGTTGGCTTATCGACGGGTTTGATCTACGTCCCCGGCACTTACGCGAAGACGGATGAGATCGTCGCTTTGGCGCGGGTGGCGGCGCGGCACGGCGGCGTCTATGCGACGCACATGCGGAGCGAAGGCGAGGGAGTGTTCGACGCGATCCGCGAGAGCATCGAGATCGGCGAGCAAGCGCAATTGCCCGTCGAGATTTCCCACTTCAAGATCAGCAGCAAGCGTTCGTGGGGCAAGAGCGGCGAGACCATCGGCTTGGTCAAAGCGGCGCGCGCGCGCGGCTTGCCCGTGACTGTCGATCAATACGCTTACACGGCGAGTTCGACTTCTCTGGATTCGCGTCTGCCGAGTTGGGTTCTCGAAGGCGGGCGCGAGGAAGGCAAGAAACGCTTGGCTGACGCTGCGACACGCGAGCGTGTAATCAAGGAGATGAAAGAGTCGCTCAAGCGCGGCGGCTTCAAAGATTTCTCGCACGCGATGGTCGCCAGCTATCGTCCGAACCCGGCGTTTAATGGCAAGTCTATCGCGCAGATCACGAAAGAGACGCGCCGTAAATCGGATGTCAAAAATCAGATCGAGCAAGTCTTGGAGATGTACGCGGCGGGCGGTGCTGGCATGGTTTATCACTCGATGGGCGAACCGGACGTGCAGGCTATCATGCGCGAGCCGTTCACGATGATCGCCTCCGACAGCGGCGTGCGCCGTTTCAACGAAGGCGTTCCACACCCGCGCGGCTACGGCAATAACGCCCGCGTTTTAGGCCGCTACGTCCGCGAACTGAAACTCGTCTCGCTCGAAGACGCGATCCGCAAAATGACCTCGCTCCCGGCGCAGACTTTCAAACTCCGTGATCGTGGTTTAGTGCGCGAAGGCATGGCCGCCGACCTCGTCATCTTTGACGAGACGAAGATCAATGATCGCGCCACCTTCGAGCAGCCGCATCAATATCCGACCGGCATTAGCCATGTGATCGTCAACGGCCAAGTCGTCTTAACGAACGATCAATTGACAGGCGCGAAGAGCGGCGCGGCTCTGCGCGGGCCAGGAGCAAGCGTTGATTAAATTTTTGCAATTTGTTTGGTGATGATCCTACGGGCGGTGATTTCAAAGGACTCAATTGCTAAGTAAGTGTTGAAAAGTTCGGGGCGCTTTCGTTGAGGGGGATTTCGCGCAAAGGCGCAAAGGCGCAAAGTCAGACCGCAAAGAAATACGCCCTGAACTTTTCACAGGTTACTTAGATGACAAATAACTCCCTCTGTGGATTTGAAAGGAAACTATTATGCTCCTGACTCAGGCACGTTCCCTCCGTTTCCTGTGGGCGGCTATGTTGTTCACCTCTTTCATGCTGCCGGCGGCGTTGCGCGCGCAGACTGTCACCGGCACGATGCAGGGCGTGGTGACCGATCAGAACGGCGCGATCCTGCCCGGCGTCACCGTCACGCTCCGCAACGTCGAGACCGGCTTAGAGCGCACGCTGACGACGAATGAGGAGGGCGCATATAACGCGGCGTTCTTGCCGCTCGGCAGGTACAGCGCCACTGCTTCCATCGCTAATTTCAGCCGCGTGACGAAAGAGAATATCGAAGTCACACTGAATCAAACCATCGTCACCGATTTCGAGTTGCGGCCCGCCATCAACGAAGACATCACCGTCACAACGGAAGAAGCCCCGATCAATACCACTAACGCAGAGGTCAAGGGCTCGCTCAACGCTCAGGAGATTCTCGACAAGCCGACTTTGAATCAAGGCAACTTTTTGACGTTGGCTGAGACCTTCACCGGCTTTCAGGAGAACCCGACATCGGGACAGAACAATCCGACACTTTCTTCCGGCTCGTCGATCAATTTCAACGGCACGGGGACGCGCGGCGCGACGTTCCAGATCAACGGCGTCAATAACGACGACTCGTCCGAGAACCAAAACCGGCAGGGCGCGTCGCTCTCGACGATCAAAGAGTTTCAGGTCATCACCAATAACTTCGCCGCCGAGTTCGGGCGCGGCTACGGCGCAGTCGTCCTCGTCCAAACCAAGTCCGGTACGAACAGCATTCACGGCGATGCTTATATCTACCACAACGACAGCGCGCTGAACGCGACCAATAATGTCTTCGCGCCGGGCGTGCGGAAGGCCGTCAACCGCCGCAACCAGTTTGGCTTCACCACCGGTTTCCCCGTCTTCAAAAACCGACTGTTCGGCTTCGTCAGCCTCGACCATACGGAAAGCACGGGCGCGAACAACTTCGCGCGCGACGTGTTCACCTTGGCCGAGCGCGACCCGGCCAACTGGTTCAATCAGTTGCCACCGGGTGCAACGAGTCACCCGAATGACACGCCCGCGAACCGAGCCTTTATCCAGTCGGTGATCGACCGCTTCGCCAACGCGGTCCCGAACGATCCCGCGAGCGGCCCCCGCGTCTTCCGCGGCCAGCAAGGCTTCGACTTCCCCGACCGCGACTATTCGGGCCGCTTCGATTGGAACCCGCGCGAGGCCGATAACATCTTCGGCAGGTGGCAGTACACGCGACAGAGGCGCGTCGCCGAAGACGTGATCATCGGCGAGCGCGCCGATCAGAACAACAAGCAACAAAATTTCGGCCTGACATGGACCCACTTATTCAGTGGGACGACCGTCGGCGAGTTTCGTTACGGGCTGGGGCTTCGCACCACGCTCGTCAACATCGCCGCCGGCAACGACACGCCGATCTTACGTTTCACCAACGCGACGCCCGTCGCCGGCGGGAGCATCATCGGCAACGCCGGCGCGTTCCCCATCCAGCGCTATCAGACAGACAACCAGTTCGTCTATAACCTCTCGACGCTATTCGGCGGCAACCACTATTTGAAGGCCGGCACGGACATCCGCCGCCAGCGACTCGACGACCTCGCCGATAATTTCTCGCGCGGCTTTTACAACATCACGGGGACGTGTAACGGCATCGCTTACAGAGACCTGCGCGTTGCCGGCCCCAACAACACGTCCGGCCTCATTTCCTTCCTCAACGGCTGTGTCACCACGTTCCAGAAAGGGTTCGGGCCGTTCTTCTTGGAGAATCGGATCAACGAGTCGAACTTCTACGTGGAGGACAACTGGAAGGTGCGCGAGAATCTGACGCTCAATCTCGGCGCGCGCTACGAGTACGTCTCCGCCCCGGAGGAAAAAGAGGGTCTCGTCGATTACGGCTTCGACGCGGACAAAAACAACATCGAGCCGCGCGTCGGCTTCGCTTACAGCCCGCGTTTCGAGTCCGGCTTCTGGCACAGACTTTTCGGCTCTCCCGGCAACTCTTCGATCCGCGGCGGCTACGGCATCTATCACGGGCGACTCTTTCAGTCGGTCTTCTCGCAGTCGGGTGCGACCGTGCGCTTCAACCCGCCGAACGCCTTCTTCTACAATCAGACGGGAGTGCAGACCACGCTCTTTAATCCGAACAATCTCGTCGATCCGACCAACGGTTTCGTCTTCGTCCCCGGCCCGCAGACAGCGCGTCATGGCGAGGCGCTGATCGATCCCGGTCTTGAGTTGCCTTACACACAGCAGTGGAGCTTGAGCTTCGAGCGGCAACTGCCACTCCAATCCGCCGTGCGCGCCACCTACACGGGCAATCGCGGCATCGGGCTACTGCGCTTCGCACTCGACAATCTGCCCGTCCACGAGCCGAGCGGTGTTCTCGTTGCCGTCAGCCCGAACAACGCGCCCGCCGCGCTTTACCCGGCGAGCCAGCGCGCGGCGGGCGATCCGCGCGGCGTGGACGTGCGCGGTCAAATGCTCCGGCCCGCCGCCGACATTCTCTGTGCCGGCACGGGCCTGCCCGGCGTGGCAATCACCACGCAATGTCCCGTCGCTATCCCGCTCGGCGCGCTCGAATACAGCTTCCGCGTGCCGCGCACCAACGAACGGCGACCCGAAGGCCTGTTCAGTACTAACACCGTCACCAGCAACTCCGCGTGGAGCTATTACCACGGCCTTCAGATCGAGTGGACAAAGCGTTTGAGTCGCGGCTTCAACTTCCAAGCGGCTTACACTTTCAGCAAGGCCATCGACACGACCTCTGAAGCGACGGCGGTCGGCGCGGGCGACACCAATCAGACCGGCAATGACGCGCGGACTGCGCGCGGTCTCTCGCGTTTCCACACGCCGCATCGTTTCACTTTTTACGGCACATACCGCCTGCCGTTCTTTAACGCCCGGCGAGACTTGCTCGGCCAAACGCTCGGCGGTTGGCAAATCTCAACGGTCGTGAAGCTGGCGAAGGGAACTCCCTTCACCGTCGTCAACGGTGCCGGCCTCGATCTCAACCTCGATGGCTTCGCCGAAGCGCGGCCTGCCGTCGTCGATCTGTCAGTCCTCGGTCAGAGCATCAATCACCCGGCCACGTCGCAACAACTCCTGCCGCGCGAAGCCTTCCGCGCGCCGACCCCCGCCGACTTCGGCTGCTGCATTCTCGGTCGCAACACCTTCTTCGCCGACGGCGTGCAGAACGTGGACATCGGCATCACGAAAAATTTCCTGCTGCCGTGGGAGAGCCACCGGCTAACTTTGCGCGCCGACATGTTCAATGCCTTTAACCACGTTCAGTACGGCTTTCCCAACACCGACATCAACAGCGCCAACTTCGGGCGCATCCTCGGCACGGCCACGCAGTACAGTCCGCGCACCGTGCAGGTCTCGCTGCGGTATCAATTTTGATCGGCGTGGCACAGAAACAAAAGCGAAACTGCTGAGATGGGGGTACGAGAAAAACTGTTCACGAACACACACGAAACGAGGCGAAGCAAAGCGCACGAAAAATTCGTGCTGTGGTGTTGCTTGCTCTGGCTGCTGCCGCTGCCGGTATTTTCCCAAACATCGCCAGCTCCAGCCGCCGCTGCCACGCCGCCGGCAAACGAAGTGCGCGCGTTGTGGGTGGTGCGGACAACGCTCGTCGCGCCGGAGAAGATTCGCGCGATGGTTAAGCGCGCGAGCGCGAATGGCTTTAACACGCTGATCGTGCAGGTGCGCGGGCGCGGCGACGCTTACTATCGCTCGCGTTGGGAGCCGCGCACGAAAACTGTGAAGGAGCAGCCGGAGAGTTTTGATCCGCTCGCCTTTACGCTGAAGGAGGCGAAGCGCGCCGGCCTTAAAGTTCACGCATGGCTCAACACGAGCCTGCTCGCCAATCTCGACGATCTGCCGGCGGAGAGGGATCACGTCTATAACGCGCATCCCGAATGGCTCGCCGTCCCGCGCGCCGTCGCCGCCGAACTCTACGCGATGCCGCCGGCTGATCCGCGTTACCGCTCGCGGATCGTCGAATGGTCAAAAGCGAATCGCGGCGAGTTGGAGGGCGTCTATACCGGCCCGGCAAACCCGGCGGTGCGCGAACACATTTATTCGATCTGGATGGACGTGCTGGAAAAATACCCAGAGTTGGACGGACTACATTTTGATTATGTTCGCCTCGCTAGTCCTGATTTCGATTACAGCCGGACATCGCTCGAACGTTTCCGCAATTGGCTCGACCAACGCATCACGCCGGCAGAGCGTCGCTTGCTCGAACAAGCATTAAAGACGAATCCGCTGGCCGCCGC
>JALZKK010000208.1 GCA_030859285.1 Acidobacteriota bacterium
CTCCTGAAGTTGTGCCGCGCGCACGAGAAGCACTCACCTCAACTTCAGCGCCTTGTTCGGCTACGGCAGAGCAAGTCACCCGGCTCAGAGAGCGGTCCTAATCTTCTCCGCAACTGCGTTCAATTCTTTCCGCTCAGGCTTGTTTGAGTAATGCGAGCCAAATTTTAGCCCGAAGCCGTCTCCTACGTATCGGGGAAACACATGCAGGTGAACATGAAAGACCTCTTGCATGGCTGCTTCGCCGTCTGCCAGAAAGAAATTCACTCCTTCGCACCTAACGCTGCTGTCGCGCAAGGCTGCCGCAAGGCGCTGCGCCACACGGAACATCTGTGCGCCTTCCTCTTCCTTCAAGTCAGCCAGATAAGCAGCGTGTCTATTCGGGATCACCAGCACATGACCGGGATTGACCGGCTGAATATCCATGAACGCCGAACAACTATCGTCTTGATAGACCATGCTGACTTCGAGTTCACCCGATAAAATTTTGCAGAATATACAGTTGCTCGTCTCGCTCATATCAATTCAAAGCGGCGACTACATAGTTTTCACGTATCACCTATCACTGCTTCAACAACTGCCGCGCGATCACGATGCGCTGTATCTCGGACGTGCCTTCGCCGATGGTGCAGAGCTTGGAATCGCGCCAGTATTTTTCGGGCGGGTAGTCTTTCGTATAGCCATAGCCGCCGTGAATCTGGATCGCTTCTTCGCAAACTTTGACGCTCACCTCTGAAGCGTAGAGCTTCGCCATCGCCGATTCTTTCGTAATCTTCTTGCCTTGATCTTTTAAATAAGCGGCGCGGTACATTAACAGACGCGCGGCATCGATCTGCGTCGCCATGTCCGCGAGCTTGAATTGGATGGCTTGAAACTCCGAGATCGGCTTGCCGAATTGCTCGCGCTCTTTCGAGTATTTCAAAGCCGACTCGTAAGCGCCTTGCGCGATGCCAACCGCAAGTGCGGCGATGGAGATGCGCCCGCCGTCTAAAACTTGCATCGCTTGAACGAAGCCCTCGCCCACATCGCCGAGGCGATTCTCGTCCGGCACGTGGCAATCTTCAAACACGACGCTTGCTGTTTCCGATGCGCGCAGTCCCAACTTGTTCTCTTTCTTCGCGGGCGCGAAACCTTTCATGCCCTTCTCGAAGATGAAAGCCGTGATGCCCTTGCTGCCTTTGGAACGATCCGTCATCGCCACCGCAACGCAAGTGTCCCCGTGAATCGCGTGCGTGATGAAATTCTTCGAGCCGTTGACGAGCCAGCCGCCGTCCTGCCGCACGGCGTTCGTGCGCGTGCCTGATGCGTCCGATCCCGCGCTCGCTTCCGTCAGCCCCCATGCACCGAGATGCTGCCCCAGTGCGAGCGGCACGAGATATTTCTGCTTCTGCTCTTCCGTGCCGAACATGTAGATATGATTCGAGCAGAGCGAATTGTGCGCCGCCACCGAAATGCCGACCGAGCCATCGACGCGCGACAACTCTTCGACAATCGTTGCGTACTCGACATAGCCCATCCCAGCGCCGCCGTACTCTTCCGGGAAGATGACGCCCATCAAACCCAACTCGGCCAGCTTCGGCAATAACTCGACGGGAAAATGCTGTGTCTCGTCCCACTCCAACACGTGCGGCGCGATCTCCGCTTCGGCGAACTCGCGCACGCTCATCTTCACCTGCTGCTGTTCTTCGTTTAGCTCGAAATTCATAAAACCTCTTCAGGTAATTCTCAGCCTGAATTTTTATCCTGATGCTCCACGCCGCCCCCGCGCCCAATCGCGCACCAACCGCAGCCATTCGAGACGCGATCTCGACTCGTTCGCTTCGAGCAACTGGATCAAATCACCGCTACTTAGAAACGGTAGCGCGCTGCTCGTCGCGCGCTCTTGGTACTCGCCGCCTGTCAGTTGAAAAATCTGCACGCTCTGCCCGTCGTGACGCCAGATTTCCGACACACCAATCCGCGCGAAGACCGGAAACTTGTCGAGCGAGTCATGATAAATATCGATCTCAATTACCACATCCGGCGGCGGATCAAACCTCAAATCCAGCTCTTCCTTGCCTTCGATGCGTCCGAGACTTTGAAAATAGAAACAAGTGTCCGGCTCAAAGCCCTTCTTGAATTTCTTGCGCTTGAAAGTAGTCGAGCCGAGATTCGCCGATTCTAAGCCCATCTCTTCGGCCAGCACTTCCACAAGTAAATTGATGGTGCGGTTGAGTTGCTCGTGCTTTTGCGATGGACTCACAATCTCCAACGTCCCTTCGTCATAAGTGAAATGTGGCACGCTCCGATCCCTGAAGTCCTCTAGCAACCGCTCGTATGCTCCCCAACTGATGCCGTCTAAAATAATCCTTTGCGCCGGCACGTCGGTCTTTCGTTCCGGGGGACTAACGACTGTTGTCATGTCAGCAATCTCTTGAGCCATTGAATGCCTCCATCAACGCGATCCATCAGACGCAACTCTCGATCAACTTGAACATTAGAGCCGAACTCATTCTAACCTAACCGCGCCGCGAGCCGTGACTGGCAACGCGCTTTTTCGCCGGAGTTTTGCGCGCAACGTTTGGATTCATCAGTTGTTTGATTTCGGCTGCGCTCAACCTCCGCCACTCTTTCGGCTTCAGCCGTTCATCTCTGACGTGACCGATGGCGACGCGGCGCAACTTCAAGACCGAGTGGCCGATCTGATCGAACATTCGTCTGATCTGTTGATTGCGCCCTTCATGCAACACAACTTCAAACCAGGAGTTTGTCTTGGTCTCGCCCGTCTGCGTGATCTGCGCGGGGGCGGTCTTCTCGCCATCATCGAGGCGAATGCCGCGCCGCAGCCGTTCAATCCCTTCCGGCGCAGGAACACCCTTGGCCTTCACCTCATAAACCTTCGCCACGCCGTTGCGCGCCGCTGTGATGTAGTTGGCGAAGTCGCCATCGTTTGTCAGTAGCAGCAAGCCTTCGGTATTGAAGTCCAAACGCCCCACCGGAAACAAACGCCCCAGAGAAGCCGGCACTAACTCCGTCACCAACGGGCGGCCTTCCGGATCAGCCGCGCTCGTCAAATAACCGCGCGGCTTATTGAGCAGCACATAAATTTTCTCGCGCCCCGCCAGCAGAGGATTGATCAGCCGCCCGCGCACCTTAATATGATCGCGCGCCGGATCAGCTTTGGTCCCTAACTCGGTCACGACTTGACCGTTGATCGTCACCTCGCCCGCCGCGATCATTTCTTCAGCATGTCGCCGCGAAGCGATCCCGGCTTGCGCGATCAGTTTTTGTAAACGCTCTTCCATAAAAGTAAGCAGGCAGCAGGAGCAGGAGGCAGGAAAAGCAAATTGATCTGACCTGCCTCGTGCTCCTGCCGTCTGCCTCCTGCTTCACGCTCCGCTGCTCAACATATCCTCGAAGTCTTCGACGTTCGGCAGTTCGCTCAAATCTTTGAGGCCGAATTGCATGAGAAATTCTTTCGACGTGCCGTACAACATCGGGCGACCGATGGTTTCCTTGCGGCCACAGGCTTTGATGAGGCGTTTGTCCAAGAGCGTCTTGATCGCGGAGGAAGACTGCACGCCGCGAATCTCTAAAATTTCGGAGACGGTGATCGGTTGTTTATAGGCGATGACGGCGAGGGTTTCGAGGGCGGCCAGCGAGAGCTTGGCCGAGGGGCGCGATTTGAGAAAGGCGCGGACGTGTTCGTGATGCTCAGGCCGCGTGGCGAACTGCCAACCGCCGGCCACTTCGCGTAGCATCAAGCCGCCGTTGCGCTCGTTGAACTCGCGCGCCAACTCTTCGAGCGCTATTTCGATCCAGCCGCGATCTTCCTTGATCACTTCCGCCAACACCTTCGCCGTCAGCGGCTCTTCCGAGACGAAGATCAACGCTTCGATGATCGAGATCAACTCGGACATTTCGCGCGGCCCGCCGCCCGGCGCGACTTCGCCATCTTGAATATCTTCGGTTGCCAAGTCGCCGTTTGCTGCCGCCGCGCGCAGCAAAGCCAGTTGTTCTGCACGGTCTTCCGCATCGGCGTCGTGGATGATGACCTCCGCTTCTTCATCCTCTTCGGCAAAGTCAACCTCAGCCGTCTTAGCTTCATCCATGCTCGCCGTTTCAAATGAAGCGTCAAGCTCAGTAGCTGCTGTCGTTAAATCTTCTCTACTCATTGCACAAACAATCTCATGCGCCGGCGCGCGCGATGATGTCGCCGAAGGTTTCCTTTTGGATCAATTTAATTTCGGTGGTACGGACAAGTTCCAGCACGGAGAGGAAAGCTAAGACCAACTCGCGGCGCGTCCGTCCGCGCTCGAAAAACTGGCGCAGGTTCAACTCGCCCGCCGACAGGATCATGTTACGAAGACGCTCGAGCATTTCGGCCATCGTCACTTCGTCGCGCTCGATCTCCAGCAACACTTCTTCTTTCTTGCGCGCGAGAATCTCCTGAAAAATTTTCAGCAGATCGAAGACGCCAGCCGAGACTTCCGGGTTCTGCTTGTCCGTCTCAATCGGCGCGCGCGCGTAGATGGCCTGTTCCACTGTCACACGGGACCAGAGCATTTGCGCGGCAGCTTTGTATTTTTGATGTTCGAGCAAACGCTCGATCAAATCGCGGCGCGGGTCTTCGGCTTCCTCTTCCGGGTTCTCAGCGAGCGGGTCGGGCGGCAGCAACATCCTCGACTTGATCTCGATGAGTTGCGCGGCCATCACGAGAAACTCGCTGGCGACGGCAATATCCATCTCCTGCATCAGCCGAAGATAGCGGAGATATTCATTGGTGATGCGCGCAACGGGGATGTCGTAGATATTGATCTGCTCTTGCCGGATCAAATAGAGCAACAGATCGAGCGGCCCGGCAAATTCGCCGAGCGTTAATTTCAACTCTTCACCGCTGCTGTCCGCAACGATGGCGGGCCGCGCGCCGGCCACGTTGAGCGGCGCTGCGTTCGTTTCGGGAATTGGCTCTTTTATTTCCGGCATCAGTTTTTACTAGCAAAGAACTCGGAGAAAATAATTGTAGGGGCAGGGCTTGTCTCTGCCCGCAGACCGAAGGTCTTAATTCGCGGCGGGCAACGCGCTGACGCGCGACGGGCCGCGGACTTGCCCTGCTCTTACAATTTTGTCTCAGTCTCAGCGCCGACCAAGCCGAGACGCCGCATCACGTCGTCCAAAGTCGCACGCGCGATCTTCTGCGCTCGCTCGCGTCCGGCTTCGAGCAGGCGATCCAGTTCGGCATCATCGTAACCTTGAATCCGTTCTTGCAGCGGTCGCAGAAATTCAATCGTCGCGTCGGCCAGATCGGATTTCAAAGCCGCATAGCCTTGGCCCGCGAAATGCGCTTCGACTTCGCCCGCGGTCTGGCCGGTCAAGAGTTGATAGATCGTGAGTAAGTTTGTGATCGCCGGTCGCGTCTCGTCGAAGCGAATCTCCGTGCCGGAGTCCGTCACCGCGCGTTTGAATTTGCGCCGCACGGTGTCAGCATCGTCGAGCAAACTAATGCTGCCGTTCGCGTTCTCGTCCGACTTCGACATCTTCCTCGCCGGATCGCTCAAGGACTGAATCCGCGCGCCGACTTTCGGAATAAATGGCTCCGGCACGCGAAACACCTCGCCATAGTCGCGGTTGAAGCGGAGCGCGAGATCGCGCGTCAGTTCAAGATGCTGCTTTTGATCTTGGCCGACAGGGACCAGATCGGTTTGGTACAGCAAGATGTCCGAAGCCATCAAGACGGGATAGTTGAGCAGCCCCGCGCCGACCGACTCGCGCTGCTTACCCGCCTTGTCCTTGAACTGCGTCATCCGCTCCAACTCAGAAATGCGCGTCACGCAATTGAGTATCCAAGCCAACTCTGCATGTTCGCTCACGTCCGATTGGACGAAGATGATCGACACTTGCGGATCGATGCCGGCGGCCAAATAAATACGCGCCAGATCGCGCGTCTTTTGCGCCAACGCGGACGGGTCTTGCGGGACGGTGATGGCGTGGAGGTTGACGATGCAGAACAGGCTCTCGTATTCGTGCTGCAACTCAACCCAGTTGCGAAGCGCGCCGAGATAGTTGCCCAAATGAATGTTGCCCGTCGGCTGCACGCCGCTGAGAATCCGTTTCATGAGCGCTTCATTAAACTCCGAGCAGGAGTGTGTCCCACGCGAGCGGAATGACGAACCTGAAGACCACGCCGAGAACGCCCGTGAACACCGCGATGAACAGGAGAATGAAACCGAACTGTTCAAGCGCTTCGATGGCCGGTGTGAAGCTCTCCGGCAGAATGCTGGCGAGAATCTTGCTGCCGTCGAGCGGCGGAATCGGCAGCAGATTAAAGACGCCCAACCCGACGTTCATCACGAAGAATGATTGCAGTAACTTCGCCACGCCTTCCATGATCGGCGAGTCCGGGTTAGCCCCAACCAGTCCCGCGTAATAACGCGGATCGGGAACGATTCCGATTGTGCCGGTATGAAAGAGAACGAGAATGATCACGCCGACGACGATGGCGATGGCGAAATTGCCGAGGATGCCGGCGATGGAAACCCAAAAGTTAGCGACTCGTTTATTACGCCAACGCAGCGGATTGACCGGCGTCGGTCGCGCCCAACCAAGCAGCGGCGCGCCGGTGAAAAAACTGATCGCAGGAAATAACAGAGTCCCAATCGGATCGACGTGCGAGACAGGACTTAATGAAACGCGGCCCTGATGCCGCGCCAGATCGTCACCGAAGCGATCCGACATCCATGCGTGCATCGCCTCATGCACGGACAGCGAAAAGATCAACGCGACCATGTAGAGGATAAACTCACCGATGTTAATATTTTCCATCGCCGAAACTCACAGAAAACCACTGCCAGACGAATAAATGCCACACTAACACGCGCTCAGAGGGGAGTCAAAAACGGGAGGCAGGCGGCAGAAGATAGGAGACAGACGGCAGGGGCAGGCGGCAGGTCAGACCGGATCGTTTTTCCTGTCTCCTGCCCCTGCCTCCCGCCTCCTGACGAAGCCTGCCTCCTGCTCCTGCCCCTAAACCAGCGTTCCGCGAATGCCGAGCGGCAGGCTGAAGACGGCTTCGTTGGTGGCGACGATCATCTCGCCGTCGGCGTTGAAGGCGAGGCCGATGACGTTCATGCCGGCGACGAAAAGTTCGGCGTGCTGGCCGTCGGGCGTGATTTGCACGATGCCGCGCCGCCCTTGATAGGAAGCAGCGACATAGAGGTTTCCGTCTTCATCGAAGGCCAAGCCGCCGGGCCGGCCTAAGCCTTTGAAGAACGGCGAGCGCCGGCCAAACTTATCGATCCGCGTGATCGAATCGTAACTTGAGACGGTCGGCCCCGTGACGTACAGCGCATCGTCCGGCCCGAAGGCTAAGTGATAGGCGGCTACTGATTGCTCGACTGATGCCCATTCTTCGGCTTCGCCGATCTCGTTGATGCGGTAGATCGTGCCGGTGCGGTCGCCGACGTAGAGCTGTCCGGCGCGGTCGAACGCCAAGCCCGTCGCAACGCCAAGATTATGCGCGAAGGCGACCGGCTCGTTGAACTGCGTGAGACGATAAATTGTGCCGTCCATCCGGCTGCTGACGAAAAGCTGCCCGCTGTGATCAAAAGCTAAACCCGTCGGATTGACGATCTCGCCGGTCACGTCCGTCACGCTCCCCACACCGTTGAGGCGAAAGAGCGAGACCGGCGCGCGTTGCCCGCGCGAGCCGGAGCGTGTCACGTAGATCGAGCCGTCATCAGGATCGACCGCCGGGTTAGCGACCATGTGAATGTCTTCGATCAATTGCGCGCCGACGATTAGCCGCGCCGCGTCGCTCCGCGCGCCATCACCGCAGCCAATCGTGACCGAGACTTCGCCGCTCACGTCCTCATTCGGCACGAGCGCCAAGACGCGGTGCGACGAAGCGCCGACCAATCTGCCGCGCGCCTCATCGAACCACGCGCCGCACGATTGATAATCGTGCGCCGAGAAACCTTCGCACTCAATCGACACTTCGCCGCCCGGAATCGCCGCTCCCGGTTGCAGCCGCACAATCTGCCCAGCTTCGTTCATGCTTACTCTCCCAATTGCCATTGTGACTTGCTCTGTTTGCTATCGACCAGCCGGTCGGAATTTCCGTCCGCGATTATCCACCGACGACGGGCAACTGACAACGAACGGCGCGCTCACGGCGGATGCTTGCGGATGCAGGTGCTATGCTATAATCCGCCGCAGTCAAGCAATTCAATCGCCGTTTGGCAGTCTGCTTCTTGCGCCTGCCCGCCGATTGTCGTGTTTTGACTCAATCATCGTGATGCTCGAACGATTAGGCGAACTTGTTTCGCCGGGCAACAACGACACTCTTCAC
>JALZKK010000222.1 GCA_030859285.1 Acidobacteriota bacterium
CATCAAGATTCTGCTGAGGTGCTATTTATGAGACTGCTTCTAGTCATCGTGCCGAGCGCGAAAAACTACACCACCGATATAGTTTTCGGCGGCGACCTTCTTTGGCAAAAGCGTGTGCCAAATCTGACAGATGCCTCAACCGATCTGTGGACTCAGACACTGGACAAACTTTTGACAAATCACGCGCAGGCGGTCTTTGTTCCCGGACACGGCGAGATAGCCACTACCGACGATGTGCAAGACTTCCGTGATTATTTCGTTGCTCTGCGAAAGAGTGTTGCCAAGTTTCAAAGCGATGGAAAGTCCGGGACAGAATTGACGGATGCGGTCATGGCGGAACTAACAGCCGCTTACGGCAAGTGGGCTTTTTTTGACCCCTTTGTAAAACGCAACATCGCGCTCACTGCCGCTGAGCTGAAAGGAGAGAAGAGGCTTCCCCCGCAGGCAAAGAATTAATGGGACAACCAAACATCCACATCAACGAAATGAACAGGATCGAGTTACAAACATCACAGGCGGCATCGCCCGAAGAAATACGAACACACTTTCCGGCTCTCAGCCGCATTCACACTGATTACCCCGTCGCTTATTTCGACGGACCGGGCGGCACACAAGTTCCCCGCGCGGTCGTCGAGGCGATGAACGATTATCTTTACCACCACAACGCCAACACGCATTGGGCATATCCGACGAGCAACGAAACCGATGAGATGATTGCCAATGCCCGACAAACCTTCGCCGATTTTTTGAACGCTGCGCCCGATGAAATTGCCTTCGGGCAAAATATGACTTCACTCACTTTTCATCTGGCGCGGGCTTTGGGCAGAAAGTTCAAAGCGGGCGATGAAATCGTCGTCACCGAATTAGATCATCACGCCAACGTGGATACATGGCGCGCGCTGGCACATGAGCGCGGCGCGGGCGTTCGCGTCTTGCCGATGAATATTGAAAGCGGACAATTAGAATTTGCACAATTAGCGAATTTGCTCAACGACAAAACGAAACTGGTCGCCATCGGCGCGGCATCCAACGCGCTCGGCACGATCAATGACATCCAACGCGCCGTGCAAATGGCGCGCGAGGTGGGCGCGTTGAGTTTCGTTGATGCTGTGCATTACGCGCCGCACAATTTAGTTGACGTGAAAAAAATCGGCTGCGATTTTTTGGCGTGTTCGGCTTACAAATTTTACGGCCCACACATCGGCATTCTTTACGGGCGCAAAGAACTTCTCGAAGCAATCGAATTTCCTAAACTTAAACCTGCGCCGAATTACGCGCCCGAAAGAGTCGAAACCGGAACGCAGAGCCACGAATCAATCATCGGCGCGGCAGCGGCGGTTGATTTTTTAGCTTCACTGGCACAAGGCAATTCAAGACGCGAACGACTCGCTGCCGCCTTCGCCGAACTGCACTTGCGCGACAAAGAGCTGACCGTCGCGTTATGGCAAGGTTTGTCCGCCATCAAAGGCGTTAGAGTTTACGGACCCGCGCCCGATGCCAGACGAACTCCGCTGGTTTCATTCACCGTAAAAAATTATCCGTCGGCGGAAGTGAGCCAAGAGCTGGTTAAAAAAGCAGTCTTCACTTCGCACGGAGATTTTTATGCGGCAACGGTTGTCGAACGCTTGGGACTCGCCAAGCAAGGATTGGTTCGCGCCGGTTGCGCTTGCTACACGACGTTTGCAGAGGTCGCACGCCTCATCGCCGGAGTCAACGCGATTGCGGCGGGGAAAGTCGGATGAGCATGGAAAGGTCTTCGTTGACGGCTCGAAAAAGTATGAAAGGCATCTGTCTGGTTGGGTAGTAGTTTATATCTGAATCAAAGTTGTCGCAGACATCAACACCGCAGCATAAAAAGCACGGTAACTTTTAATGGAGTTTGCTCTGCGAGTTGGCAATTGCGGTATGAACCAAAACACATTGCAGCAGAAGTTGGAGGCTTTAGCTTCGTTTCCCGCAGTGAAGGGTGAAACGGTGGCGGAAGTCGGGAGAGTGCTTGCAGGTTTGAGTAGTTGGGAGCTGTTCCGCATCAATCCGTTGCGTTTCGCCGCCGAGCATAAATTCGATGCTTCGGAGATGATCAATCTTTTCGTCCACGGGGCGAAAGTTGGATTGTTTGATTTTGCTTGGAACATGCTCTGCCCTTCGTGCGGTTCGATTGTGGATAGCCATGTCTCGTTGAACGAGGTCGAGGAAAATCTTTTCCATTGCGCGGCATGCCACATTGATGTGCCGAGCAATCTGGACGACCATGTGGAAGTCGCCTTCACGATCAACCCGAGCGTCAAGCGGCTCGACATCGCGCCGTTCAAAGATACGGAGAGCTACTGGCGCTATTTCCGTTCGGCGAATCATCAACGCTCGCCAGCTCTGACAGATTACATCGGCGAAGTGAGCCGCGCTGCCGCCTTGCTCGCGCCGGACGAAGCGCAAAGCCTGTCGCTCGCCGCCGAGCCGGGAAAACTTTATCGTGTCATCAGCGTTGATAATCATGCCGCCGCTTTCATCCGTTTCAGCGATGAGCAGAGCGCGACCGTGCAAACTCTCGATTTAGCCGTCCTGCCAAATTCTGTGACGCCGAAAGAAACGACGATAGACGCCGGCGGCGTCACGATCAATGTGCGAAACTTGTGCAAGACACATACGGGTGTGTTTCTGGTGTTGACCGATCTTCAGCGTCTGCACGCGATTCTAAATGAGCATCCTTCAAAGTTCCTTCCGTTCCTCACAGGCAAGATGCTCTTGAACAATCAAAGTTTTCGTGAACTGTTTCGGATTCAACATCTCATTCCCGATCTCAAACTTCGCCTGCGAAGCCTGACGCTGCTGTTCACCGACCTCAAAGGCTCGACCGCTCTCTACGATCAAACCGGCGATGTCTTTGCCTATAATTTGGTGCAAGAACATTACCAGATACTCACCGCATCAGTCAGAGAGAATGCCGGCGCGGTGATCAAGACGATGGGCGACGCGCTGATGGCGACTTTCTCATCGCCGCTCGATGGCGTCAACGCAGCCCTTGAGATGATGGAGAAGATGAAACCTTTCAATACGCGATTGCTGCGAGACAATCACACACTCGGCCTTAAAATCGGCCTGCACGAAGGGTCGGCTTTGGCGGTCAACGCCGAAGACCGTCTGGACTATTTCGGCCAGACGGTGAACGTCGCCGCACGCGTGCAGGCGTTGGCGCAAGCGCATGAAATCTGCGTCACTGAGCCGGTCTTTCAAGCCGATGGTGTCAGACGCGCCTTCGCCGACAGCGGCTACCACGCAGAACACCGCTCGGTGTCGCTCAGAGGAGTCGGACAACCGGCCATCGTTTATCAACTCAAAAAACAGCAATGACGAAAAGGAGCAAGTCATGTCGAACACTATTCTGGTCACAGGCGCAACGGGAAACGTCGGCAGTCAATTGGTGAAACAACTCGGCGAGACAGGCGTCGGCTTTCGCGTGGGCGCGCGTGCGGCTGACGATGCCAGAGCCGCAGGCGGCACGAAAGCGGAAGTCATCGAATTTGATTTCAACAACAGAGACACGATCTCGGCGGCTCTCAAGGGCGTGGAAAAAATGTTCTTGCTCACGCCGCTCGTGCCAAACATGGTCGAGTTGACGAGTAACGCCGCCCGCGAAGCCAAGCAAGCTGGCGTGCAACAGATCGTCAAGCTGTCCGGGATGGGCGCGGATGCCGAACCGGGCATTACGCTGGGGAGATTGCATCGTGAGGCGGAAAAAATCATTGAGGACTCCGGCATCGCCTTCACACATCTGCGTCCGAGTTCATTCTTTCAAAACTATCTGGGACTGCCGACGATTAAAACTCAAGGAACATTTTATCTTCCATTGGGCGAGGCGAAGGTCAGTCTGGTTGACACACGCGACATCGCAGCAGTCGCTGTCCAAGCGCTGACCAAGAGCGGGCATGAACGCAAGGCTTACAACATCACGGGAGCGGAAGTGTTCTCGAGCGAGCAAGTGGCGGAAATACTTTCCGACGCGGCGGGCCGAACAATCAGTTACGTGAGCGTCTCGGCTGAGGATGCGCGCCAAGGAATGCGCGGCGCAGGCATGTCGGAATGGCTCGCTAATTTGCTTGTCGAACTCTACGACTTTCAAAGAGCCGGTCACATGGCGGAAGTCTCGCCGGTCGTCGAACAAGTAACCGGAAGAAAGCCGTTTTCGTTTGCCCAATTTGCGAAAGACTATGCGGCAGCTTTCAAAGCTGATAGTAGTGCGGCGAGTTCTAAATCGGGAAAGCCGTGAGAATTTAGCGCGGCGCATGGAGTCGCTCTACTCCCTCCGCTTTGATGAATAGACAGAAGGGCTGCTGGCCGCTTACAAGTTCGACGGCTCGGCTTGCGGCACGTTGCGCTCGATGGTTTGTAGAATTCTGAGGAATCGCTCTCGCCGCTCGCCGGGAACGGTTCTGACATAATCCTCAACTTCTTTCTGCACATCCAAACCTCCAATTCGCCCGCGAATGCCGGACTTCGGTCGCCGGCTGAATATAAAGAACTACTTAACGTTAGATGACGATGCCAAACTGCTCGCGCAACACTAGCGCATACTCTTGCTCGTCAGTTAGCACTCGCTCCTGTCGTTCATCGTCCTTCGTCTTGATGAGCCGCATCTCGCTCAACGTCACGCGACCGTCCAGCGTGGCTTTTGAGCAAATGCGCGCTCTCGTAAAATGCGACTGCGGCGAAGTCTGATGATAGCGACACATCTCTTCGTAATCCGCATACTCGTGAGGCTGCAAAGTAAATCGATACTGAGCTTTCCATCCGCCGTCGCCGTCCGTTTCGTCTCGCTGCAGGAGAATCAGATGTGTACTATCCGAGCCAATCCGGTAAGCGCGGTCGCCTTGCCGCTGCTCACCCCTTCTATCAATCAACAGCGGCTCGCGGAACGAATCGCCGAACCCGACATCCACGAGCCAACGCTCGTCGAGCGTGACCATCAACGTCATGTGATCGAAATCCGGTCCGAATCCTCCTCCGGCGTTCGCCACTCCGGCTGAGAGCATCGTGACGTTGAAGCCTAATGCGCGCAGCAATGCGGCGAACAAGCCGTTCGCTTCGTAGCAGAATCCGCCGCGCCGCCGCCCGACAATTTTCTCGAACAGAGCGTCATCGTCAAGCACGACCGGCTGCCCGGCATGAATGCTCAGGTTTTCGAAAGGGACAGCCAATAGGTGTGCCACTTGTAACTCCCGCAACGTCTCGGCGGTGGGCGCAAGCGGGCCACGATAGTTAATGCGTTCGAGGTAAGCCTTAATGTTCAAGTAGCACTCTTCCTCAAATTGTATGACGCTCGTCAGCGCCGAACGCCATGGTTGGAGGGTTGGACGGGGTACACGTTCCATTTATTGATGCAGTTTTTCATTGAACACTTTCATTATTTAAGAATAATGTTCGGCGGGGGTTCAACGAGTTTCACATCTCTGTACCAGAGCAGTTGAGTCTCGTTCAGAGCTTCGTTGTAGGCATACCTGTTTATGACTCCTAGTTCACAACCTTGCCGGGCATAGAACCGACAAGCAGGTACGTTTGTGTTTTGGGTTTCCACCTTAAACTGACGACACAGCCGCGCACGTGACCATGCGAGAGCATAATTAAACAACTTATGCCCGATGTTTTTGTTACGGTAGTCAGGGTGAACGCGCAAGTCCCAAAGACAAGCTAAATCCTCGCGCCCCTCTAGCATAGTGACTTCCGGCGTCTTCCACGCCACCGCCGCCCCACCGACACGCTGTTCGCCGATGAAGGCAGACAGAATCCCCCAAGAAGAAATGTCCCAGTGTTGAGACCACTGCGAAGGTCTGTCTCTTTCATTCTGGTCATAGTCTTTGACGTAAGGAGCTATTGACTCTTCGATCAGCCTCATCCCGCCTAACCCACCCTGACATAGCTCGACACGAAAGCGGGATTCAACGCGAAACGCAATCGGCACCTTTTCATACTCAGTCAGTATGTCAAGCGACTCTTCAATGATTTCAACGGTCATGGCTCATCACCTTTTAAGACGATTCATCTTGATTTTCACAAACGATGGTTGTTCTTGTGGATATTGAAACTGTTGAAAAGCCGGGACGCCGCCGGAATTAGGCAAAAGACTTTTCCGAATAACAGCAAAGTAGTTTGCTTCTTCAGGCGCGATGAGCTTTTCGATGCGCCAATTTGTATCTGTGAAAATGTCTTCCATTTCATTGGGAGCGACGAAAAGATAATCGAACCACGCCCCAATTGCCCGCCTGTATCGCACGCGCATCCGTATTTGCCCCGGCATTCTGCCGCGCCTTCGGTTCAGCTTGTGGTACTCAAGATGATCCGTGTCGCCGGTCTGATAAGGATTGAGCGTTCCGGCAATAATTCGTGCGTCCGGTGACGTGATTCGATGTAGTTTTTTAAGAATCAGCTTGGCTGCTTTGGCGCTCCCGAACAAGCCGAAATTATTACCGAACATGATGATCGTGTCGAACGAGTTTGGTTTGAACTTATCAACATCGGTGATCGGTCTGACAAGTGCCTTCTTCAACCCCCGCAGCTTGCACACCTTGATCGCGCCGGGCGAGATGTCTATGCCGGTCACGTCAAAGCCATTCTGTTGTAAGTAAAGCGAATGACGACCCGCCCCGCAACCGATGTCTAAAACCCTGCCCTTCGCCCATTTGATCGCGCGGCGTTCGGGCGGCGACCATTGTTTGTACTCGCGGAAGTACGTCCCGGCATCAGAGCCGGTATCGATGAAGCCGTCGTCTCGTTCGATGATTTCGGCAGTCTTCGTCCGGCTATGATATTGCGCGAGCAACTGTCGTCCGTAAGCGTCTTGACTATTTTTCATGTTTACTGACGGCGCGATCATACATAACCCACAATCTGGTATGTCTTGGATCGAGGCGCGAGCGGGAATATCTCAGACTCACAACACCACTAACATGATTGATTGATGTCTTGACCGTAGTGACCTACGTGCAGCAGAGCAGGATTGGCATCGATACTCAGCATGATAGCTTCTGTCGCTTCCTCGAACTCCGAAGGTTGGCTTTCTTTCCTATACTCTCGCCATACTTCTCCCACCGTATGTAAATCAGCCGCCGTAGATCGCCCGCTCCCGTCGTTCTTTAGTCGTGTGACTTTCCAATTCAAAAATCCGGCTACGGTTGCGGGTTTTACCTTTCGACTTCGGCGGCGCGCGCGACGATGTAGAAGAGCATTCGATTCACGTTGCCCTTGAGCCGCTTCGCCCAAGAGGTCTGCAAGCGAGACCACTCCGACGCGGGAAGCGCGCCCGTCTCCAGCACCTTGAAGCCCACCTTCTCATAAAGAGGAACCAGAACGGAATTCACATGCGCGGCGGAGAAGGTTTCGAGTCCCAACCGTTCCATCTCTGCACGGTCGCGTTCCATATCAAGACCGATCGCCACTTCCAACAGCGCACCAGCAGCGCACACGCGTCGCAAGTTTTGCAACACCGCTTCGTCTCCCGTCGCCACCGCACGCAGCAGGCTGCCCCACGGGAAATGCACATGCACTTCATCAGCCACGCCGTCTAATTCAGAAGGCAAGTCTTCAACCGACGATTGGAGAAAGAGGACATTCGGCAGGCCGCCCTTCGACGGCTTCCTGTGAATCTTCTCGGACACTTTCTCCAACGGGCGCGGGTTCGCGTCGATCCCAATGAAGAACTTCTTCGGATGCTGGCGGGCGCAAAGATACACAAAGCGACCGTCTCCCGTCCCGATGTCGAGAACTATGCCGTCGCCGGTAGGGAGCGATAAGTCGTTGGAAGGTTTGCTCGTCGAGTTATCAGCGGGTTCGACCACGAATCACATTAAGCATAAATCACAGCCCTTTCTGAGCAACTATTATACTAGCCGTTCCATCATCCGCGCCAAGCGAATCGTGCCACTCAACTCGGATGACTCCTTGAAGTCCCACGCGGCAGACAGCACGGCACGGCAAAACGCCCATCCCGCGAGACGTTCCTTCCCGTCTGGTTTCCGATGCGGCTTCTTTGATCTTCGCCGGCCCCTTTCGCCAGTAGTAAACAACATTCTTCCGAGCCTTTGGGCGCGACTAAAACCCAACGCTTTGTTTCGCTCTGCATGGTGTCTTCTACGACAGTGAAATTAAATTTCTCCGTATAAAATTTGATAGCTTCGTCATAGTCATCTACCGCCAAAGCAATACGTGCGATACTTTGTTTCATAGTTTATTTGTCTATAGGTGAGCCAAGTATATTTATACCCAAATAAGGCAACGATAGGTGCATAGTTCTTTATCAGGTGGCAGCCCAGTCGGGTAAGGAAGCGACATTGCCGCCGCTCCCTCTCCTCAGAACCGTGCGTGCGACTTTCACCGCACACGGCTCAAGCCTTTGATACGCTCCTTGCGGAACGCGCCGACTACAACCGCCGACTCAACAATACTCAACTGTTGTCCGTTCCTACTTTCGTAGCGAGAAGCGCACCAGCTTAATTCGCTGCCGCAAAAGCGGATGCGCGGTCTTTGCACTTTCCCTATAATGCACCCATGAACACACTACCGCCTGTTCAAACGATGTATCGCGCGCTGCTCGGTCGGGACACGACTTTCGAGGGCGTCTTCTATGTCGGGGTGAAGACCACCGGCATCTTCTGCCGCCCGACGTGTCCGGCGAAAAAGCCCAAGCGCGAGAACGTCGAGTATTACGCCTCGCCGCAAGCAGCCCTCTCCGGCGGCTATCGACCTTGCGCGCGTTGCCGTCCATTAGACACAGAGCCGAAGCCGCCTGCGCTCGTCTCCCGGCTACGCGAGATGGTCGAGCGCTCACCGACGGGGAAGGTCTCCGGCTCCGAACTTTGCGCCGCCGGCATTGATCCTTCGACGGCGCGGCGGCAGTTCCAACGCGCTTATGGGATGACCTTCCATGCCTTTCAACGCGCACGCCGGATGGGACTCGCCCTGCACGAAGTTCGTCGCGGTGAGTCGGTGATTGACGCGCAATTGAGCAACGGCTACGAGTCGGCGAGCGGCTTCTGGGAAGCGTTCAAGCAGGTGTTCGGTGTCCCGCCGAGCCAAGCCGGACAAGTGAACTGCTTGCACGCGCGCTGGATCGAGACGCCGCTCGGCGCGCTGCTCGCGCTGGCGAACGATGAAGGGATACATCTGCTTGAATTCGTGGATCGCCGCGGCTTAGAGCGAGAAATCGCTGGCTTGATGAAGCGCGCCGGATGCGCTGTCGTCCCCGGAGACAACCGACATCTGGATCAACTCGGCGATGAACTGAAGGGGTACTTCGGCGGAACGATGAAGGATTTCACCGTCCCGTTGGTCGTGGCTGGCTCGGCCTTCGAGCGTGACGTATGGTCTCTGCTGCGGACGATCCCGCCCGGCGAAACATGGTCGTATGCACAACTCGCGCGAGCGCTCGGCAATGCGAACGCGACGCGCGCGGTCGGGCGTGCCAACGGCAAGAACTGCCTCGCGCTGGTTATCCCGTGTCATCGTGTGATCCGCGCCGACGGCAACCTGTGCGGCTACGGCGGCGGCGTGTGGCGTAAACAGTGGCTGCTGGATCATGAACGACGAATCAACGCGCAGGCAGCGTAAAGGATCACAATTATGATCACTCAAAGCGAACACGCTCATTTACTAAACGATCTCCACATCAAGGGCGACCCCTTGATCCTCTTTAATATCTGGGATGCCGGAAGCGCTAAAGCCCTCCAAGAGATCGGGGCCAAAGTAATTGCGACGGGAAGCTGGTCAGTAGCAGCCGCACATGGATATGACGATGGTGAAAAACTGTCATTTGATTTGGCGCTGGCAAACCTCCGGCGGATTATTGCCAGCGTTGATCTCCCGGTGACGATTGATTTAGAGAGCGGTTATGGACACAGCCCTCTGCAAGTACAAGAGACCGTGACACAAGTGATTGAAACCGGCGCGGTGGGAATAAATTTCGAGGATCAGATTATCGGTGGTGAAGAGTTGTATTCGATTGAAGATCAATGCGCGCGCATTAAGGCAGCACGCGCGGTAGCCGAACAAGTATCAATTCCCCTGTTCATCAATGCTCGGACTGATGTGTTTCTGAAAAGCAATCCTGCTCACCATGATGAGAATCACTTGGAAGAAGCCATCCATCGTGCCTCCGCCTATGCAACATCTGGGGCCAGCGGATTTTTTGCTCCCGGACTGCGGGACGCTCGACAGATTGAAAAACTGTGCGGGCTTTCCCCTCTACCAATCAATATCATGGTCTTGCCCGATACGCCTTCACCCAAAGAGCTGGCGAATTTAGGAGTGGCACGCATCAGCTACGGCCCCGGCCCGTATCGTCAGGTAATGGATGCCTTGAAACAGGCTGGCCGGAAGGCGCTATCAATGAGTGAGGCGCGATGAACTTGTGTGACCCTTTTGCTAAAGTCCGGCCTGCGGAGTTGGATTTCAGAAAGGCCGGCAGGAGCTATTCCAGCGGCCTTTCTGTCTTGCTCATCAAAGGGCTTCGTCAAAAACATCAAGTCGCAACCGGCACAGTGATTTTGTGATAGCCGGTCGCGCCTTCCGGCACGACCCAGCGTTCTTTGTCGGTTTGCAACTCGCCGTTATTGTCGGTGGCGCGCACCGCCAGTTTGTACTCGCCGGGTTGTGTGGGCCGCCAGTCGTAACTCCATAGGACCCAGGCCAGCGGCGAGCGCGTGTAAACGATCTGCGCTTCGTTCCACGTCTGGCCGTCGTCAAGGCTCACTTCGACGCGCGAGATGCCCCGGCTCGAATGCGCCACGCCCTTGAGTTGGACGCCTGCCGCCGCTTCATCCATGCTGATTTTCTTCTTATTCTCCGGCTGATCGAAACGCGCGGCAGTGGGGACGACGAAGTTTGGTCCCCAGCCCTGTCGTTCGTAGAAGCCTTTGGCGTCGTGGTCAACTAACTCGATCCGCGTCACCCACTTGACGTTCTTCTCGCCGAACAGTCCCGGCACGATGACGCGCACCGGGTAGCCGTGCTTCTCCGGCAAGGGCTGGCCGTTCATTTCGTAAACCACGAGCGTCGTCGGGTCCAACGCCTTCTCGAAGGCGAAGGTATCGGTGTAGTTGTCCACGCCATGCAGCATGACTTCGATGATGCCCGGCTGCGGCCCGGCGCGCTCGATCAAACTCCTGAGCGGGACGCCCTTCCAGACAGCGTTGCTCATCAGCCCACCGCCGACTTCGTTGCTGATACACCTGAGCGTTGTCTCTTGTGTGATGGCAGGCAGCGCGGTCAAGTCGGCAAGATGAAAAGTCTGCGGACGTTCGACGAGGCCGGTCACTTCGAGTCGCCACAGCGAAGACGTGACATCAGGATCGATGACGTTTTTGGTGACGACGTAAAAGCGTTCGTTCGGCGTGATGGCCTGCACGTCCGGCCCCTTGTACTGCGTGCCGTCGTAGCTGAACGTCGCCAGCGTGTAGAGCCGCCGCAACAGCCCGCCAGCCGCGAGCGCGAGGACAACTCCGACGCCGCCGGCCACAACGGCCCGTCTTCCTAATTGATGCTCACCAACATCTCCCTCGCTCGCATCTGCGCGCCCGGTCATCCAGTGATACAGCCACGCCAGCGCGAATCCATAAAGAGCGTAAGCGAAGAGCAGCGCACAGGCGTTGGCGAGCGTCGCTTTTCCGGGCGGCAGGCCGACGTAACTGGTCCCCAACACCGGCCACAGCAGGAGCAACGAAAGCAGCCACAGCGCTCCGACGAAGAGCGCGACGAACCACAGTCCGTAAGGCCCTCGTTGGCTCGTCTCTGCCGGCTGATGACGGCTGGCGCGTTCGACGACGGAGGCATATGCCAAGCCGCCCAGCGCGCCCGCGATGAGTTGTCCGCCAAGCACGGAACTGACGCCCAACATCTTCAAATTATTGTAGCCGCCAAAGCGAACGAGCAAATCAATAAACGTCTCAACCGGAAGCAGCGGCGCGATCCGGTCGCCGACCAACTCGGAAGGCGTCGCCACGCCGAAGAGGAAGCGCAGCGCCAACAGCGCCAACGTCATCAGGATGGCAGCCACCAACCCGGCCCACAAGCCGGCCCCCAAGCGCTTCCAATGTCTGCCGTTCATTTCACATTCTCCTCAAGCCAAGCGCGCCGAGACGCGGCAAGGGATCATTCCGGCAGCGCGATGAGCAACGCCGGTCTAACTTTTAGTGTCCGCATCATCAACAACCTTGAAGGACAACAAAACCCGGTAGTCGTGCGGCGTGTCAACATCAAACGCCGCTTCGGGGACGGCGACGATAGCGGCTTCAGCCACATGTCGCTCAATGATCGGCTTTGCTCCCTCGTGGCCGCGCAAGCACCGCAACTCGGGAAAGAGCGCACGACTAAAGAGAGCTGGAACGCCGCGCGTCGTTTCGTTATGTGATTCGTATTCAGCAGCGACGAGCGGCGCGCAGGTTGTCTCGTAAGTTTCGCGCAAACGATTGATGACGTGGCCCGTGACGAATGGTTGATCGCAGAGCGTCAACACCACCGCTCGCGCTCGCTCCTCTGTCAACGCTTCAAGCGCAGCGAGACCACTGCGAATGGAAGAACTCATGCCTTCCGCCCAATTCCGGTTAATGAGGATGTGCGCCTCTGTCCCCGCGTTTTCATCCTCAAGTGCGGCGCGCAGAGCATCCGCTCGCGCGCCGAGGACGACGATGACCGGACGACACTGCGAGTCGAGCGCCGCGCGCGTCGCACGCCGCAACAGCGTCTCGCCTTCGTAGCGCAATAATTGTTTCGACTCGCCCATGCGCCTCGAAGCGCCCGCCGCCAGCACAATGACACCGATTGATGATTCGCTCACGACAGTTGACCAACACATCAAGATACCGATTGGGTGATGAGTTGGCGAGTCAGTCCTGACCTGCTCTCTCTCGATTTTATCTGCGTTGCCGTTTCTTAAGTTGCGCGACCAGCAATCCGGCGGCAACGGCCAGCGTCGCGCCCGCGATCAGTTTTGGAACCGGGTCTGAGACGGGCGGCGGCAACGCGATAACTCCGGTTTCATCAGCCCGTGCGGGTTGGCGGACATATCTCCCGTCGGCGGGCGGCGTGAAATTTCGCGCGAATCTTTCAAGTTGGGCGGCGGCCTGATCCGTGATCGGCAAGCCGTGTCCGGCAGCGATCACATCGGGGCGCAGACCGGCGAGTTGATTGATCGAATCACGCGCCGCGCCCCAATCAGTGGTCATCGGAGCGGGCGGTTGGCGTAATTCTCGTTTGAGTGTCATCAGCGTGACGGGCGACTCTTGATTAACTGTCGCCAACGCATCGCCGGCAATCAACACCCGGTCACGTTCGCGGAACAGCGAAATATGTCCGGCGGTGTGTCCCGGCGTGTGCAGATACCGCCATTCGGCTAGACCCGGAAGGCGGCCGTCCGGGGGCAACGATTGTACGCGACTGCCGAAGTCATAACCGCTATGCGGAAAGAGGCGCGACATCTGCGCCAACGCTCCGCCGACGGTCGGGTCTTGCGGCGGGTAATCGGATTGGCCGGTCAGATATGGCATCTCCAACTCGTGAGCGTAGATCGGCACATCCCACTCTGTCGCCAACGCCAGAGCATTACCCGCGTGATCGAAATGTCCGTGCGTCAAGACGATTGACAAAGGCCGCGCGCCCGGCCCGAACTGCGCCGCCGCTGCCGCGCGCACGCGCCACGCTTGCAGCGGCAATCCCGTATCAACCAACATCCAAGAATTGTCTTCCGCTTCGATAAAATACAGATTGACGAACACCGTCGTCATGTATCCGACACCGGACGCGACAGGTTGCAACGAACCCCTTGCCGTCGGGCGTGTGATGGTGTTTGAGTTTTGCATGATCGTTATCCCCTTTCGCATTTCAATCAGAAAAAATTTTCAGCGCAGCTGATCCAGCGTGATCGGCGAATCACGGACGCGCTTACGGCGTATCGTCGAGACACTATAGGTGAGAATTTTCCGCCTTAGACACGCCGATCTGTTTTATGTGTGTCAGGCTTGATCGCACGCGGAGAGATTTTCGGGTATTAGGAAAAGATAGGAGACGGATCAGGTGTTCCCTAATCCAGTGGCAGTAGTCAGCGCTCAAGGGAAGATGTGGAAGAGAGTCTTTGTGTCAGGAAAACTGAGCAGCCATTATTGTGCCACGTCGCCTAGCGAAAGCCGCTGTTCATGGATGAAATAAAGTCTCGTGCCGGCAGCCGCTCCAACCGGCGCACAGTCGTTGACATTAACAGATGCGGGGCAGTTGCTCGCCGACGAGCATGTCCACGATGCGCGTGCCACCGAAGCCGGTCCGCATCGCCACGATTCCCTGCGGCTCGGCCTTCACTTCTCCAATGATGCAGGCTTCACGACCGTACACGTTCTCTTTCATGCGCGCGACGAGCGGTTCGGCGATCTCAGGCGATACTATCGCCAGCAGTTTTCCTTCGTTCGCCACGTAGAGCGGATCGAGACCTAAAATCTCGCACGCGCCCTTCACTTCTTCGCGCACCGGAATGCGCTCTTCATCAATCTGGATACACACTTCGGAACTGAGCGCGATTTCATTCAAGGTGGTTGCGAGGCCGCCGCGCGTCGGATCGCGCAGACAATGAATGGCGTCTCCTGCCGCAAGGCGCGATGCCTCGTCCAACATCTCTCGCACGAGTAAATTTAACGGCGCGGTATCGCTCGCGATGTCAGTCTCCAACTCAAGTTCGCCGCGCGCGATCATGATAGTCGTGCCGTGATCTCCGAGAGAGCCGCTCAAGATCACTTGATCGCCGACTTGTGCGCGCGCGGCGGAAATATGGACGAGCGACTCAAATACTCCGATGCCTGACGTGTTAATGAAAATCTTATCGGCGCTTCCTTTCTGGACCACCTTCGTGTCACCGGTGACGATCTGGACGTTCGCTTCTTCGGCAGCCGCGCGCATTGATGCAAGTATCCGCTTCAAGTCTTCGACGGCAAAGCCTTCTTCTAAAATGAAGCCGGCGGAAAGATACAGCGGTCGCGCGCCGCTCATCGCCAGATCATTGACCGTGCCGCTAACGGCGAGGCGTCCGATGTCGCCGCCGGGAAAGAAGATGGGAGTCACGACATAAGAATCGGTCGTGTAAGCAAGTCTCGTCGAATTGCGCTCATCGATGTTACCGCTCGCAGAAGTCGCGCCGTTCGTCTTGCCGACTTCAAAGACCGCTTGATCTTCGAGCATTTCGAGCAACGGATTGCGGAGATATTCGAGAAAGAGGCCCTCGACCAACTCGTGCATCGCCTTGCCGCCGCTGCCGTGCGCCAGCGTGATGTGTGTGTCTTTGAACTTATGTTTCCTGCGCCGTGCTCGCTCGACCCGTTCAAAGAGCGGCGAAGGTGTGAAACCATTGGTCATATTTTTTGCGTCGTATGTTGGCGTAACCAAGCCTCGATCTCGTCTGTTCCCAGCGGTCGGATTCGACGGCGAGAACCATTTCAATATTTTCTTTAATCGTAATCATCAACTCAATGCCATTACGAAAGAGGAACTCATCAATGATCGTGGTCGCTGTCCGTTTATTGCCGCCAATCCATGGATGATTCTTGATCATCCCGAAGCAAAGTGTGGCTGCTTGGCGGATGAGGTCTGCGCCTTCGTAGCGGGCGGCTTGTTGCGGACGAGCCAATGCCGACTCGATCAAACTGCGGTCAGAGATGCCGAAGCGTGTCTCACCTAAAAGGCGCATTAACTCGATGTGCCGGAGAACGGCCTCGACATAAGAGAGGTAATAAACCTCTTCAGTCGCCAAGACGTTTCAACTCCTCAAACGTCTCTTTATACTTCTCGTAAATCCGGCATGCCGACTCCTTAAGCTCCGGCGAAGGCGGCGGAAGAATTTCGGCCTCGATGCGTCCATTCTTGTTATAGAGTACGACTAGCGAGTCTTCGGCGACGCCTATCGCCTCTGCCATCTCCGCAGTCACTTCAATCATCCAACTTTGTTCAGTTTTTCGCGGTGTGTGAGAAATAGTTATCTACTGACTCCTCCCAATCATCTTCAAGCAAGAGTTTCCGCCATTCATCAATCATTGTCACGCGCTTTTAGCTGACCGCTCGGCGATCTTCGAGAGCCGACCGAAATTGTAATATGCGGCGCAGGCACCTTCGGAGGAAACCATGCAGGAGCCGATAGGCGTCTCCGGCGTGCAGGCCGTGCCGAAGACTTTGCACTCCCAAGGCTTTTTGACTCCCTTCAAAATCTCGCCGCATTGACATGCCTTCGGATCGGCGATCCGCAGGCCCGGCACGCTGAATTTTAGTTCCGCGTCAAACGCGGCATACTTCTGTCTGAGCTTCATACCGCTGTGCGGGATTGAACCTAAGCCCCGCCACTCGAAATAGTCACGCGGCTCGAAGACCTCGAACAGTGCTTCCAGAGCTTTCTGATTACCATCGCGCGCGACCGCACGCGGATACTGATTTTCCACCTCGGCGCGTCCTTCAACGATTTGCTTGATGATCATGTAAACCGACTGCAAAACGTCGAGCGGTTCAAAGCCCGTCACGACAATCGGCTTGCCGTACTCACGCGGCACGAACTCGTAGCAGCGCGTCCCGATGACCGTGCTGACGTGGCCGGGGCCGACGAAACCATCGAGTTTCAAGTCAGGCGAATCGAGCATTGCTTTGAGGGCCGGGATGATCGTGATGTGATTGCAAAAGGCGCTGAAATTTTCCACGCCGTCTTTGGCCGCTTGTAGAATAGTCAATGCCGTCGATGGCGCGGTCGTCTCAAAGCCGAGCGCGAGAAAAACGACATGCCGCTCCGGGTTTTTCTTCGCCATCTTCAGCGCGTCGAGCGGCGAATAGACCATCCGCACGTCCGCGCCCGCCGCCTTCGCATCCAGCAAGCTCGTCTGCGAGCCGGGAACGCGCATCGCATCGCCGAAGGTAGTGAAGATCACGCCCGGCTCTTTGGCTATTGCGATGGCATCATCGACGCGACCGAGCGGAATGACACAGACCGGGCAACCGGGGCCGTGAATCATCTCGATATTGGGCGGCAGCAAATCCTCAATGCCGTACTTGAAGATCGTGTGCGTGTGTCCGCCGCAGACTTCCATCAGCTTTAGCGGTTGATCGGTCAAGTTCGCAATCTGCTCGGCGAGCCTGTGCGCCAGATGGCTCTGTCGATATTCGTCTATGAATTTCATTTGGCTTCCCCCTCAACTCACTCTTCAACGAGCGACTTGTGTTCCAAGAAAGTATGCACGATGTCCCAAGTCGTGTGATAAAGCGCGACGTGTGATTCCTGTATTCGGTGGATACTCGAAGTAGGAACGGTGAGGCAAAAATCGAGCGCGCCCGCCGCGTGCAGCGCCGCCATCTTGCCGCCGTCACCTCCGGCATAGCCAATCGTGATGAGTTTCATCCGGCGGGCAGTGTCAAAAGCGCGAATGACGTTCTCGGAATTCCCGCTCGTCGAGATACCTAAAAGGATGTCGCCCTCACATCCGAGCGCGATCACTTGGCGTAAGAAGACATCGTTGAAGCTCACGTCGTTCGATACAGCAGTGACCATCGCCATGTCGTTCGTCAAACAGATCGCGGGCAGCGCCTTGCGGCCCACGGTGATCGGGTGCATGAATTCGACGGCCACGTGTTGAGCGTCGGTCGATGATCCACCGTTGCCGCAGACGAGCAGTTTGCCGCCACGATGAAATGCTTTTGCCATCCCGAGCGATGCCGCGAGAATCGCGTCTTTGTTTTCTTCAAAGAACTTGGCTCGCACCTCGTCGCTCTCGCGCACCTTTTCCAGCAGCGAGAAGCGCAGTTCTTCCATTAACTCCGGCGACTCCTTTTTATCTTCGTGCAGGAACGGATAAAACGCGCGCGAAAAATCCCCGACTGTCTTGGACATAACACACTTCCTTCACTCTAAAGAACTCTTGAAATCATCCAACTCCGGCTGGTACGTACCCAACTCTTGGAGGACGCGCAATGTCTCCGCGGCCTCTTTTTCATCAATCTTGCTCATCGCGAACCCGACATGGATCAACACGTAATCGCCGATGCGCGTTTCGTCGAGCATTCCTATGTTGATGTTGCGCTTGACGCCGCCCACCTCGACCTTCGCGATCTGATTCTCTACGTCAACAATCTCGACAATTTTTCCCGGTATCGCCAGACACATAAATTAAATCCTCCCTGATGCGATTCGTGCGTTTGCTACCGCCGCTTGGCCGAGCGAGATACCGCCGTCGTTGGGCGGCACGCGGGCGTGAGTGAAAACTTCAAAGCCGTCCTGCTTCAACAACTGACAAGTCATTTCCAGTAACAGCATGTTTTGAAAGACGCCGCCTGAGAGGGCGACGCGGTTTAGTCGCCGCTTGTCTCTGAGCCGAAGCGCGAGCGAACCGATCAGACGCGCCACACCGAGATGAAACTTCCCGGATACTATCGCAGGCGGAACCCCGTCGAGCAAATCTTCGACCGCGCGGCGAATCACGTTCTCGGCCTTGATGGTACTCTCTTTAGCTCCCAACTCAAATTCATAGCTCTGATCGCCATCCCGGTCGGCCAACGCTTCCAATTCAATCGCCGCCTGTCCTTCATAGTTGACGACGCCTCTCAGACCCAACAGGCCGGACACGGCATCGAAGAGCCGGCCCATGCTTGATGTCTCAGGACTGTTGATGCCGATTGCCGCCATCCGTCGCAGCGTCGCCCACGCGCGTCGATCCATGTTTTGGACGGAAGGGAGATGCAGATTCAGGAAGTCGTCGCCCACGGCGCGTTGCAAGTACATAGCTGTCATGCGCCACGGTTCGCGGATCGCTTTCGCGCCGCCGGGCAACGGGATGTAATCGAGGTGCGCGACGCGCTCCGCTGTGAGAAAGTCGGCGACGAAGAATTCGCCGCCCCACAAACGACCGTCCGTACCGAAACCGAGTCCGTCCAACGCGACGCCGATCACTTCGCCTTCAATCTCATTGTCAACCATGCAACTGGCGATGTGCGCGTGATGATGTTGCACGCCAATTTTAGTTTCTATTTCGTCGAGCGCCAGCGCGTATTTTGTGGAAAGATACTCAGGATGCAGATCATAGGCGACGGCTTCAGGCTGGAGATGAAAAAGCCGCCCGTAATGTTCGATACCTGCGGTGAATGAGCGCAGCGTCTCCAGATTTTCTAGGTCGCCGATGTGATGGCTGACGAAGGCATAACTTCCGTGCGTGAGGCAGAAAGTGTTCTTCAGTTCCGCGCCGCAGGCGAGTATCTCGCGCGCAAATTTGCAGGATGTCCTGATCGGCGCGGGCGCATATCCCCGCGCGCGGCGCAAGATCATCTCGCGCCCGGCGAATGCACGAACTACCGAATCATCTGAACGAATGTGAATCCGCCGGTCATGGAGCAAAAAGCAATCGGCGATTTTGCTCAAGCGTTCAAGCGCGTCCGCATCTTCGTAACAGATCGGCTCGTCGGAAATGTTCCCGCTCGTCAACACTAACGGCCCGTCGAAGTTCTCTAACAGCAGATGGTGCAGCGGCGTGTACGGCAACATGAAGCCGAGCATCTTCAACGACGGCGCGACAGCGGACGAGAGTGCCGCGCCGGGCCGCTTTTCGAGCAGCACAATTGGCCGGCGCGCGGATAAGAGCAATTCTTCTTCTGTCCGTGAGACAAAGCAATACTCTCTGAGTACTTCAACGGAACGAGCCATCAAAGCGAACGGTTTATCTTCGCGGTATTTGCTGCGTCGCAAACGCTCGACAGCTTCAGCGTTTAGCGCCTCGCAAGCTAAGTGAAATCCGCCGATGCCTTTGATGGCGATTATTTTTCCGCTCGCGAGCAACAGACGCGCGCGGGTGATGGCGTCCTCTGCATGGGCGGAGTCAAGTGTGATCTCACGGCCTTGCGCGTCCGTGAGAGAAAGTCGCGGGCCGCAAGCCGCGCACGCCGTCGGCTCGGCATGAAAGCGGCGGTCGTGCGGATTCTCATACTCAACACGGCACGCCTCGCACATCGTAAAGTCCCGCATCGTCGTCTGTCGCCGGTCATACGGGATGTCTTCGATGATCGTGAAGCGCGGGCCGCAGTTGGTGCAGTTGATGAAAGGATAACGATAGCGACGGTCGTGCGGGTCGAACAATTCTCTAAGACAGTCTTCGCAAGTGGCGACATCCGGCGAGATAGGAACGAACTTATCTCCGTTCGTCTCGCTCTCGACAATGTGGAAATCGCGGTAGTGCGCCGGGTCTAAATCGTCGCTGCGTTCGATTGACTCGATGAGCGAGAGCGGCGGCGGATTGGCGGTAATGTCTTTGATGAATTGCTCGATGCTACTGCCTTCGCCTTCGACATCGATGAGAACGCCGGTGGTGTTATTGAGAACTTGGCCTCTGAGCGCGCTCCGCCGCGCCAGCGAGAAAATATAGGGACGAAACCCGACGCCCTGCACAATGCCGCGCACCAGTATTTGCACATGGGCAGTCTGTGAATGAGCTTCAACACTATGCATGAAAGTCGTCCCATCGTCCGAACTGTTTAGCTGAAGCGTGCGCGTAATTCAGTGAATAGTTTTCTCTGTGCTGCTCTGTGAACCCTCTGTGACTCTGTGGTCAAGAAGCGGTGATTCACCACAGAGTCACAGAGTTCACACAGAGCAGCACAGAGAAAGTTCCGCGCAGGCTTCAATTATTTAGCCGACCAAGAGCTGCTTCGATTCGTCGAACTTTGCGCCGAGGAAGCGGAGCAACTCATTCATTCCTTCACCCGTCTTCGCTGAAACCTGAAAAATTTGCATTCCGGGACGCACCGCTTGAATGTTGTGAACAGCCAACGTCGCAGCAAATTCGACGGCTTCAGCCAAGTCCATTTTGGTGATCACGGCCACGTCCGCCGTGTTGAAGATGGTTGGGTATTTGAGCGGCTTATCTTCGCCTTCGGTCACTGAGAGCAGCACGAGTCGCAAGTCTTCGCCGAGGTCATAGCTTGAAGGACACACGAGGTTGCCGACATTTTCGATGAACAAGCAATCGAGTTCATCGAGCTGCCAGCCTTCGAGGGCGCGCTCGACCATCGCGGCTTCGAGATGACAGACCGTGCCGGTCGTGATCTGTTTGACCGGAGCGAGGCTGCGCGCTAACCGCGCCGCGTCATTTTCCGTCGCAAGGTCTCCGACGAGGGCGGCGACGCGGCATTGCTGCTCGCGCAAGAGCGTCAGCGTCTTTTCCAGAAAAGCGGTCTTGCCGGAGCCGGGGCTGGAAACCAAACTGACGACATAGACGCCGGCTTCACGAAAGCGTTGCCGCAGGGCGCGCGCCAGCAGATCATTCTGCTTCAAAACTTTTTGCCTGACTTCGACAAGGCGAGGTTCTGTGTTCATTACTCTATCTCCAAAGCCACGACTTCAAGCTCTTGCCCTCGCACGACCTGAGATGTCGGAATCTCACACGCTCCGCAGCAGAATTGCTGGAGAGAGGCAAGCGTCGTTTCAACTTGGCAGGCCGGGCAATAAACGACGACCGGAATTTCTTCAATGACGAGCCGCGAGCCTTTAAGCGGCGTCCCTTCACAAGCCACCTCGTAGGAGAACAGCAGAGCGTCCTTGACGACGCCTGAGAGCTGCCCCAGCTTGAGGTGTATCGCGTTGACCTGCACGCCTCCCCGCCGCTCCGCCTCTTCCGCAGCCATCTCAATCATACTCAACGCGATGGAAAGCTCATGCATGTTTCGATTGCGGAATGTGGATTGATCAGAAGGCTGCGTTATTCTTTAATCCGCATTCGCATTGATGTCGAATGAAAATTCCAATTCGTCTTTGACCTTGAGCGTGCCGCCGGCGACAGAGACTGGTTTGATCCCGTAATCGGTCTGCCGCAGCGAGAACTCGCCCCGTGCGCGCAGGCTGTCTCCATTCACTGTCACCTGTGCATCAATCGGACAGCGGCGCGTAACGCCATGCAGCGATAAGTTGCCGTCGATCCTGACCCGATACTCGTTTTGCGTCATGCGATTCGCCGAAACGCTCGCGCTCATGAAAACGATCTCAGGGTAATGTGCTATTTCGAGGACATCTTCGCGCATCATGCGCTCGATCTCTCGACGATCCTTGTCGCTGACTTTGTCCGTCACTGCGAGCGAATCGGCTTGCGCCAACAGCAGCAGCGAAGCCGCTTCGAGTGTGCCGGGGACGCACCGCGCATCGCCCCCGAACCCGCGAATCGCGATGGTCGGATTGTGGCCGAAGGCCGAGAACAGGCCGGAGGCTGTCGCTTGCACGGTGAACCGACTCCGGCTGGCATCAATCCGATAGCGAACAACGTTGGTCTCATTCGCGCTCATAAATCCGTCTGTCGCTTTCACCAATCACAGCGCGCGGCGCACGGCGCGGCGCACCACTTCGGTTGTCAGTCCGTAAACAAGGTGAGACGCGAGCGCGTAAGCGTGAATCGATAGTGGATACTCTGCGGACGACTTCGAGAGACCGAGCGCCGGTATCACGCCCTCGTCCGCCGTGATCCAGATGAGCGCTCCGTAAGGCAACCCCGCGCCGGCAGTGACGCCCGACACAAGTTCGGCTGCTGCGCCGTAGAACGCGCCCATCGAGATGCCATAAGCGTAATGCAGGGCGATGCCGCCGGCGTCCTTCCCGCTCCGCGTCAGATCGTGATCGAAGACGCCGACCGAGATCGCGCTGGCAAGTCGCTCCGCCGCGTCATCCTGTGCGTCATCGCCGCCGCGTTTCTCTAACTCGCGACCGATGCCGTGATGTGGAGAGCCTTCCTGCAAAGACTGCGCGCCGTGCGATTTTTCGATCCCGGCTGTCAGTTTGCCCAACCGGGACTGAAATTGATTCATCACGACAGACGCGACGAGTCCGCCGGCGACGCCTGCCGCCAATCCTTTCCACACGTCGCCTTTTCCGCGCCCGTTTCTTCGTCGCTTATCTCGCATCCTTGAGCCTCGCGTTGTTTCAGCGCGCCTCATGCAGACCTTCGGCAAAGCGAGACTCAAAGCCTCAGACTTCGCCTGCCGTTCGGTGTGCTGTGCGGACTAGCGCGCTTCACATCGATCTGATCTTCATATAGCGTTGAATGTCCGGGATGCTCACGATCACTGCGGCGGCGACGGCCACTAACACCGCGCCTCCGACGATGGACCAAAGGCCCATGCCTGATGATTTCTTATCTCTCTTGGCTAAAGACTCATTGCGTTTCATGTTAGATATTCTCCTTTTCTCCGCAAATTACTCAGACCGTCGCCTCTCGACGGTCTGCTTCGAGAATGTTTGTGACGAGCGATTCGACAATTGTGATCGCTTCGTCCACGGCGGCCTGCACCGGCTCGCTCAAGCCCATCTGCCCTTCTTCCGCTTCGAGCGGCGCAGGCTCGCACCCGACGAGGAGAATCCGCTTGAACTCTCCGCCCATCGATTTTGCCATCGCGAGAACCTTCAACGGGTTCATGCCGTGCGGCTCGATCATCGCTTCTTGCGCGTCCATTTCATCCAGTTCGCTCAAGTCAGGCTCGATGGTGTAGAGCGTGCCGGGCACTTCGCCGCGCGGCGTCGCATCAATGAAGATGGTCACGTCGTAGTCGTCAAGCAGCGCATAGACGAGATCGAAGCCCCGGATGCCGAAGTCAACGACGCGCACGCCGTCCGGCCATGTGCGTTCGCCGAGACGCCTCGCCACTTCGCTGCCGAAAGCATCGTCGCCGAGAAAGATATTGCCGATGCCGGCGATGAGAATTCGCGCGTCATGCGTCATCAATCTTGCCCTTCCGCTTCATCAAGCGCCAGCGGTTCGACTTCTTCCGGCGAAAAGAAGAAACGATGGCCGGGTTGCCGCAGCATTCCAAGATCGCGACCCGGATCGTCATCCAGCACGACGGCGAAATGAATCTTGTTCTCGTAGTCTTGCTCGATGGCTTCGATTATTGCGGTCTGCCCGGCGAGGGCGATGTCAAGGATGTCACCGCCCCCGCGCGGCCATAACCGGACGCGGTCGCCCCGTCTCAGATCGATTCCGAAAACGCGGACACTCTCCAATGGCTGCTTCTCTTCAAGGAGCTGCCAATCTAATTCATTGTGCTCAACGCCTTCCGGCATCATTGGAATCTTCATCCCTTCTTCGCTCTATTGCACTTCACTGCTCGTTCTCTTGATGAGGGCGCGAACTCCGCATCACGCCGTGCATTTTCATCAACTGCTCTGCGGGCAACGTCTCTGTTCTTTCCAGTATCTGGCGCGCGCGCGCATCGACACCGCGCATCTCACGCTTTTCTTCGTCCGTCAACGTCATAATGCGGAGCGTGAGAATCTCATCGATCTCCGCGCCATCGAAGAGATCGCCTGCGCTTTCGGGCGCGATCTGCGGATAGTCGTAGAGGATAATCGGCGAGGAGAGCAGACAATCGCGCGCTCCCTCTTCGCCGACTAAGACCGGCCACGTCCCCGCGTTGTGACACGCGGCGGCCTTCTCGCGCAACGCTTCCGGCGGCTCAAGCAGCGAGATAAATTCGCCGTCACGCACGTTGAGGATCGTATGAGTCGAAACGAACGAACGCAGCAAAGCGTCGTCGCGGCTCTTCTGCTCCGCATCCGCCAACGGCGTTACGTTCAAGATATGCACAGTGATCTTGGACAACTTCTCCCCGGCGTGTTCGGCGGCGATTTCAATTGAGCCTTCAATGGCTTGCTGCTGACGAACGATGACCACGACAACTTGGCCGTCTGCATCGCGTAAGAGTTCAAGTTCCCGCTGCGACGGGAAGCTGAACGTTCGTCGCTGCGGTTGCGCGCTGAGTTCACTTAAGTTGAGAACTGACACACTCACTTCACGTTCGCTTGCTTCCTGCCACGTCTGAAAAATTTGGCCACCGACCTCAAGCGACTCGACTGCTTGAAAATGAGAATCGACAATGGAACCTAGAGTCTCTTGATCGCTGTCATCCACCATCCGCGCTCCGCTATCCGCAATTGGCGCTCTCACCTCGCGCGACAACAGATGTAAAAACCGTACCTTCACATCAAGCGTGGTGCGCTCGCCGCCCGACACAATGCACTCGGTCTGCATCGTCCATGCTTCCGTACCTTTTTGCGCGAGACTATAGCTTTGCGGGCAGAGCGCGCCGAAATTCCAACGCTGCCGGTTCTTCACCGCCGATGCACGATAGGGGTAGAGAATGTACCCTTCGTAGAGAACGGCGTTTGCGATCTTTTCTACGAGGCTGAGATTAGGCTCAACGCCTTTCGGCATCATAGACATCCTCACTCTCCTCGACGCTTGTCAGAACGCGCTCTAACGTCTGCTCCCAAGTGGGAATCCCTTGCTTCATCTTGAATTGAGCCAAGCGGTCGAAAACGTCCCGGCGCAGACAGAGCCACGCGCTGTTGGGATAATAATGATCCATCATCTCCTTCCAGACTGGCACGGGCAGACGGTACTTGGCTTCCTTGTCCCAAGAAATCTGCGCGACTTGCAAGACGCCTTCATCGGTCTCATAAAAAACCGTCCCGCTGAACAGCAGGCAGAGCGGCGCTTCGCCATCTTCTAGGCCGGCGAAATACTTCGCGGCGGCCACGTTGAAATCGAAGGTGCATGGCACGGGCAGATCGACGAGCGTGCTGCCGACAAACGGCGACACGACGACGCTTGCGTGTGTCCACAGCATTGTGCGGAGCGTTTGGCCCCAACGCTCCGGCTCGCCGAAAAGATCGAGCAGACGCTCCTGCTCTTGCGCGTCATAACGCCGTCGTGTCGGCTCGATCTGAATCTGGCAGCGCAACGCGATGGTTTGAATCGGCTCATCTGCGTCCGCGTTGGTGATCCGCAGCTTAAAGATCAGAAGCGGGGCTGCGGCATAGGTCAGAGCCTGCGCGCCCTCCACTTGAAAGTTCAAGTCAGGCACTGATCGCCGCCTCGCTCACCACAGGGCTGGAAGCCTCTTTCAGCCGGGCGAAGAATTTCCCGATCTCGCGCCACACTTCAGTGCCGCCGGACAGTCCCCGCCAATGCACGCGAATCAGACCCACCAGCTTGTAACACTCGTCAATCGGCACCAGATAGTATTCGCGCGTGTCGCCCGTGCGGTTGACGAGCAGGGCTTCAACATCCGGCTCCATCTCTTTCAAGATCAAGTTGTCCTGCACGATCTCATCCCACGATTCGAGATCAAGCAGGGATTCAGTCGGGCCGGCGGGACTTGGATAAAGCGCGATGACTTTGCCCGCCGGAGTGCTGTGAAAAAAGAAGGCCAAGTGGATCGGCAACGCCAGACTTTCCCACTGCACATCGGTCAAGTGAAAGTCCGCAAGGAAGCGGACGCGCCGCGGCACGCGCCGGTATTTCGTGCCGGCTTGATCGCTGAACAGAATCGCGCACGGCTGGCAGGCGCAGACTATTTGCCGGCTCGTCGGCTCGACCAAGTGTTGATGTTCGGGCGGCAATTCGGCGCTGCACATTTCGCACCGCTCCACGACCGCGCGCGGGCGCACAAAGCGCCGGAGCGCGGCGAGCGACGTTGACGCCTGACCGTTGCCTTTTGGATTCTGCTCCATCTTGATTATTGCCGACTCTTCAATTGGAGAATGGGGATCGCGGAATGCGGATTGAAAACCAACAGCATCGTTTTCTATCAATCCGCACTCCGCATTCCGCAATTGTTTTAGGCCGGTGGCATGTTTGGCATCGCGGGGTCTATCGGCTCTTCATCTTCTGGATTGATGCTCGTGGAACTCCTCGCCGTCGCAGTGCCGGCGGGACGATCCGCGCCTTCGCCGCCGGTATCATGGCGACCGGCTTCTTTTCCCTCTTCGCTGATCTTTTCCTCGCCCTTACTCGTACCCGGCGTGTGTGCGGGCGCGTCGGGCGTCGTATCTTGTTTATCCATAGCTTGCCTTCCTTTCAAGTTGTACCAAACCGGATGGGACGGGTGGCGCGGCCATCTCTTCAACTTCAATGGCGGTCACGTCCGGGGCTGCTTCGTAGATGGCCTCTTCGACGGCGAGCTTGAGCGTCATGGCGGTTGAAGGACAACTCTTGCTGCTCTGAAGCCGGAGCCGCACTACGCCATCTTCAATCCCCAGCGCTTCGACGTTGCCGCCGTGTGAACGCAAAGAGGGACGGACTTTATCCAGAGCTTGCATGACTCGCGCTTCAAGAGCGAGTGGGTGCTGTCCATAGAGCAGCAATAAACTCCGGACGAGCGCATCGTCCGCAAAATTATCAATGATGTCGCCGCCCGGCTCTCCCGCTCCCGCGACGATCTCCATCATGCGCTCAATGCCCGCGCCGTGCAGTTCCATCAACGACTGCATCAACTCGACAGCGCTGGCCCGCGCGTCCGGGTCAATTGTCGTCTCGATCTTGCGAACCAACTCCTCGATCCGCTGAATTAGTTGTTGAGATTCCATAAAGACAGTGACGAATGACGAGTGACAAGTGACGAGCCAAGACAAGTTTTACAACTCGTCACTCGTCACTTGTCACTCGTCACTGTTTTATTTTACTGCGCCGAACATCGGCGAATGGCGCGTCTCTAAGACTTTGCCGTTGCCGAGGTACATGTGGACGCCGCAGGGCAGACATGGATCGAAGCTGCGGACGGTTCGCATGATGTCGATGCCCTTGAAGTTGTCGGGGCCGTTCTCTTCAAAGATCGGCGTGTTCTGCACCGCATCCTCGTAGGGGCCGGGCGTGCCGTAGATGTCGCGCGGGGCGGCGTTCCACGGCGTCGGCGGGTACGGGTGATAGTTGGCGATTTTGCCGTCGCGGATGACGACGTGGTGCGACAGCACCCCGCGCACCGCTTCGTGAAAGCCGCAGCCGATGGCTTCTTCAGGCACTTTGAATTCCGCCCACGTCTTAGTGCGGCCTGCGTGCAGTTCGGCGAGCGCCTGCTCGGCGAAATGAAGCGCCGCCGCCGCCGCGTAGGCTTGGAAGTAAGTCCGGGCGCGGTCGCGCTCAATGGCGTTGGACCATTTCGGGATTTTCCATTCGAGTTCCATTTCCGGTTTCAGCGCCGTCTTCGGCAAATAAATTTTAACGCTGTGGCCGGTCGCCTTGATATACCCGATGTCCACCTTGCCCGCGAGCGCCGTCGCCCAGAAGCGAGCGATGGGACCGCCGCCGGTGTCGAGCGCGAGATATTTGCTGCCGTTTTGTTCGGCCTCGTGATACCAGCGCGGCGACATCACCCACGTGTAGTTGCCGTCGAAGTCGCGCTTCTGCGGTCTGGGCGTCGTCGTCTGATTCCACGGATGCCGCTGATCGACCGGGTTGCCGAGCGGGTCGTTTTTAACGAACGTCTCGCCGTTCTGCCAGTCGTCGTAATAGGAGCTGCCCAAGAGAATGCGAATGCCGAGATTGATGTCAACGAGATTAGTCGTCACCAGTTTGCCGTCCACTACCACGCCCGGCGTGACGAACATCGAATTGCCCCACTCGTTCATGTTCTCGTACTTATAGTCGCACACTTCCGGGTCTTGGAATGATCCCCAGCAACCGAGCAAGATGCGCCGTTGACCGACCTTTTCGTAGCCGGGCAAGGCTTCGTAGAAGAAGTCGAAGAGATCGTCGTGCAGCGGCACGATCTTTTTACAGAACTCAACGTACTTCATCAACCGGACGATGTAATCGGTGAAGAGTTGCACGGTCGGAACCGTGCCGACGCCGCCCGGATAGAGCGTCGAGGGATGGACGTGACGGCCTTCCATCAGGCAGAACATCTCGCGCGTCAGGCGGCTGACGTGTAGCGTCTCGCGGTAGAACTCGCCGGTGAAAGGATTCAAAGACGTCATGATGTCGGCGATGGTGCGATAGCCGTGATCCGCCGCGTGCGGGGCTTCCGTTGTCTTGGCTTTCTCCCAGACGCTCGGATTGGTCTCCCTGACCATGTTCTCGCAGAAGTCCACGCCGACCAGATTGTCTTGATAGATATTGTGATCGAACATGTACTCGGCGGCTTCACCGAGATTGACGATCCATTCGGCGATGGCGGGCGGCCTGACACCGAAGGCCATGTTCTGCGCGTAGCAGGCGCAGGTGGCGTGATTGTCGCCGCAGATGCCGCAGATGCGACTGGTGATGAAGTGTGCATCTCGCGGGTCTTTGCCCTTCATGAAGACGCTGTAGCCGCGAAAGATCGAAGAGGTCGAGTAGCACTCGGCGACCTCCTTGTTGTTGAAGTCGATTTTAGTGTAGATGCCGAGGCTGCCGACGATGCGCGTGATTGGGTCCCAGTTCATATCAACGAGCGTGCGCGGCTTGGCCGGGGCTTTTGGCAAGGTCGTGGTTGTCGTGCTCATGAGGCTCGCTCCTTTTCTTGCAGATAAATTTGCTGATACCCAGTAGTCAGCTCAGGACGGTTGTGCCGCCACTTCGGTTCTTTGTTGACCGTTGTGTTGGTGATGGCGCGCAAACTTCGGATCATTCGCCCGTAGAGGCCGACGGCAGCGGAAGAAAGTTTCGCGCCCGGCGGCTCGTCCATGAACGGCATGAACTTGTCGGGGAAGCCCGGCATCGTGCAGCCGATGCAAATGCCGCCGACGTTCGGGCAACCGCCAATGCCGGCCATCCACCCGCGCTTCGGCACGTTGCAATTGACGACCGGCCCCCAGCAACCCAATTTCACGATGCACTTGGGCGAGCCGTACTCTTCGGCGAAATCGCCCTGCTCGTAATAGCCCGCGCGGTCGCAGCCTTCGTGGACGGTCTTGCCGAAGAGCCACGTGGGACGCAGTTGCGCGTCTAAGGGAATCATCGGAGCCAGCCCCGCCAATTGATAGAGCAAGTACAGCACCGTCTCCATGAAATTGTCGGGCTGCACCGGACAACCGGGAACGTTGACGATGGGCAGGCCCGCTTTCGATCTCCAATCCCAGCCGAGATAATCGGCAAGGCCCATGCAGCCGGTCGGATTGCCGGCCATTGCGTGGATGCCGCCGTAGGTGGCGCAAGTGCCAATAGCGATCACGGCTGTGGCCTTCGGGGCTAGCCGGTCGATCCACTCAGTAGTGGGAATCGGCTGTCCCGTCATGGGATCGTTTCCCTGCGCCGCCCAGTAGCCTTCGCCGCTGAGATGCTCGTTCGGGATCGAACCTTCAACGACCAGCACGAATGGGTCGATCAAGCCCTGTTCAGCCTGATAAAAATATTTCATAAAGTCGTCGCCGACTTCATAAGCTAGGACGGGATTGTGCAAATGCACTTTCGGAAGACCCGGAATGGCTCCCATGACGACATCTTCGACGCTCGGTTGCGTCGCGGCGGTGATTGAGATCGTATCGCCGTCACAACCCAGACCGGCGGTGATCCAGACGATATGCACCTCTTTAACCGCCGGTGGCCGCTGAGTGACCCGACCATTTGGAACAACTTCCGTTGCCATAACTGGCTCTCGTTTCAGTCTTGATGGTTACTGGTGTGGTGATGAGATCGGCTTGCTACATCTCTCGCAAGCCGAGACGCTACTATC
>JALZKK010000223.1 GCA_030859285.1 Acidobacteriota bacterium
GCTATGCGCGTCCTGCGGGCGCGCCTCCAGGAGCAAGAGGAACTAAAGCAGCATGAACTTGAGGCGAGCGAACGCCGCTCGCAAGTCGGCTCCGGCGACCGCTCCGAAAAAATCCGCACCTACAATTTCAAAGAAAATCGCGTCTCGGATCACCGTATCGGCCTCACCATCCATCAACTCGATCTCTTCATGGAAGGCGACATCGACGAGATGCTCAACGCCCTGATCACACATTACCAAGCCGAGAAGATGAACGCCCCAGAGCCAGTGACGAGTGACAAGTGACGAGTTGAAGGCAAGTCTTTTATCTCGTCACTTGTCACTCGTCACTCGTCACTGCTTTAATTAACGCCCTCGTGATCGCAACCAGAGCGCGGTTAACTGTGCCGCGCACTTGCCTCGCCGCAAAAAGTTCGACTTGCCTCTTCCGACCCGCACAAGGAGCATCAGTCATGGCAAACGGCAAACTCAAATTGACGTTGGTGGATGTTCACGACAAGCCGCTCAAGGGAACTGTCGATCTCACGCTCCGCAACAAGAGCTTGTCGCAGAAGGTGATGAAAAAAGATCTCGACGCCTCGAAGAGGATCACGATCACCGATCTGGAATCCGGCGCGCATGGGCTTTACCAACTGGATGTTGACCCGTCGAATTACCTGCCCGTCAGCCGATTCGTCAACATCAAATCCGGCGACGGGACAGAAGCGCGGCTCGTCTTCCCCGTCGATCCGGAAAAGGTCGTGAGCGTCAATTTCAAGCAGTTCGCGCAGCTCTCGAAAGACCTGCGCGACATCCTTAACGCCAGCTCGAACGTCCTCGATCACGTGAGCCGGTCCGGCGCAACGCTCTACGATAATCTCGACGACATCAGCCGCGCCGGCTTGCTCAACATCTCGGCCAAGTGCGCCACCACCTTGCTCGTCAACGACAAAACAGTTCTCTCACTGATCAAGGAACTGCGCGAGCTACGCGGCGACCGCCTCTTCGCTATCGTCCCGAAAGAACTGCGCGAGGCGACCAAGAACAGCGCCATCGCCGGCCTGCTCGAACAGGTTCCCGATCAGCACCACAACATTCCGGGGCAGTTCGCCGGCTTCACCCACGCGGGCAGCTTCAAAACCCAAGAAGACGCCGGCAACCTGCAACTCACTTTTTTCATGAAAGGCGACGACTGCATCGCCGACATCGACATCGACGATGCCGGCGGGCTAGGGCATGTCTTTCAAGTCCTGCGAAACTTTCTCTTGCATCGCCGGACACATCCTTTCGACATCCACGAAATTCTGATCGCGCGCCATCAGTTGATCCCGGATTATCAATTCAACCTCGACGCCTGAAGTCGGGTAAGCGGACGTCAATCCGGCGCGGCGTGCTGCATGTTTAACCCCTTCAGCCGGCCAGACACACTCTTAAGGAGATGAATACTCATGTTCAAGTTCGACCGTCAGACAATCTTCGATCACTACCGGACGTTGTTCGGCCCGCTCAAACAGGAATTAGTCAACGCGGTGGAATTTTTGCTGGGCGAGATCGAACAGGATAATCGCTGGCAAGCGACCGACACTCATCGGCGACAGTTGGCCTACATGTTGGCGACTTTCAAATGGGAGACGGCTCATACCTTCGAGCCGATCCACGAGTTCGGCGGCTCCGCCTACTTCAACAAGTGTTACGGCACTAGTACGAAAGTGGGCAAAGTTTTGGGCAACACGAAAGCCGGCGACGGCGCGCTGTTTCACGGGCGCGGCTATGTCCAATTGACCGGGCGCGCGAATTACCACAGAGCCGCGAAATTGACGGGCGAGAAGTTACTCGACGATCCGGATCGCGCGCTCGTCCCAAAGCTCGCTTATCACATCGCCGTGCAGGGAATGAAAGACGGTTGGTTCACCGGCAAGAAACTAGACCAGTTCATCAAAGACGGCAACCCACCGCTCTATGAAGAAGCCCGGAGGATCATCAACGGGCAGGACAAAGCGGCTGAGATCGCAAACATCGCGCGCAAGATGGCGGAGCTTCTCCGCTTCTCGCGGGAGGCCGCAAAATAACGGCGGTCGGCGCGACAGATCATTTCCCACCGAACTATAGCATTCAAGAAAAAGCAAGAGACAGGATTAACAAGATGAACCAGATACAGCACAGGAACATGAGCGGGCGCGCGGTGGTGGCTCTCTGCTTCATCCCGTCAAGCCTGTGCATCCTGTCTAAATTGTTTTGCTTAAAGTCTATAGCAGAAGGCCGCCCTCAATCGAAGGCGGCCTTCTCGATTAATGTTTCGGCTGGCAGAAGTGAAGCCGCGGGACGGGCGAGTTGTCTCCGGCTCTACGAATTGGCTTGCACGACCTCTTCGGCCTCACGGTCGAGCGGCGAAAGCTCTCGCAACTCGTCGTCCCCTTCGAGTTGTCGTTGGCGATGCACCGTGCCGTCGCCCTCGAAGATGTAGGCCGAAGGATGCTCGCGCATGATGATGTCTTGTAGACGCATCAAGCCGTAGAGCAGAGCTTCCGGTCGCGGCGGGCAACCGGGGATATAGACATCGACGGGGATCGTGCGATCCACGCCTTGCATCGTCGAGTACGAATCAAACGGCCCGCCGGTCGAAGCGCACGCGCCCATCGCGATCACCCATTTCGGCTCCGGCATCTGATCGTAGATACGCCGGATCACCGGCCCCATCTTCAGCGTCACCGTCCCCGCCACGATGATCAGATCGCTCTGCCGGGGCGAGGGACGAAAGACGCCCGCGCCGAAGCGGTCGATGTCGAAGCGGCCCGCGCCCGTCGCGATCATCTCAATCGCGCAGCACGCCAGCCCGAACGTCATCGGCCACAGCGCAGACTTCCGCGCCCAATTCACCGCGCCACGCACCGGCCCCATGTCCATCACCGGCGCGGCCACCCGCTTCCGCAGTGCGTTGAACAAGGAATCAACCGTCGTTAAGACAATACCTTCAGGATGCTCTGCCATAACTTTAGTTCAAAGTTCAAGGTTCAAAGTTCAAAGTCAGGCTCATTCTTTGAACCTTGAACTTTGAACGTGGGCTATGCCCACTCTAATGCGCCTTTGCGCCAAGCGTAATAGTAGCCGACGACGAGAATGCCGAGGAAGACGAACATTTCGATGAGCGCGAATTTCGTGAATGAGAAATCTTCGCCCATGTAGATGATCGCCCACGGGAGTAAGAAAATAGTTTCCACGTCGAAGACGAGGAAGAGCATCGCGACGATGTAATAACGGACGGTGAAGCGGTCGTGCGCTTCGGTCTGCGGATCGATGCCGCACTCGTAAGGGCGCATCTTGTCCTTTCCATAGACGGCAGGCCGGAGCAGCCGCCCCAACACAATCGGCAGCACGGGGAAGATGATCGCGAAGACAAAGAAGATCATCACCGGCCAGTAAGCCGTCAGCGGGCTGCCGAGGTCGGCGGCGGTGTCAGCCGTCGCAGGTGCGGTCGTCGCTTGCAGAAGAAACACGCTCAACATGATCTGTGCGGGAAAAGCGGAATTGAATTGTCAGGTCAGCACCACGAAATATATGCGCGCGCCCGTGTGCGTGTCAACGAGCATTTCCGTGAGCGGCAATAAATTAACCACGAAGGACACGAAGGACATGAAGCCGGAATGATAAATGGTGGATGCGGAATGATGCTTGAAAAGCAGTAGGCTCTCATTCATCAGTCACTTTTCTCATTCGTCTTTTTCTCTTCGCGCTCTTCGTGTTCTTCGTGGTTAAAATTGCGAGACGTCAGGCGCGCTTGGCTTCCTCATGCGAGCCGCCTTCGATCAGCGTGATGGCGTGGCCGAGGATGGGACGGATGACGGCGAAGCATTCGCGGATGGCGCGCGGCGAGCCGGGCAGGTTGCAGATCAGCGTGCCGGCGCGGACGCCGCAGATGCCGCGCGAAAGCATTGCGGTCGGCGTCCCTTTCAGCGTCTCGGAGCGCATCGCCTCGGCCAGTCCCGGCGCTTCCCGCTCGATCACGGCGCGCGTCGCTTCCGGCGTGTTGTCACGCGGGGCCAGCCCTGTTCCGCCCGTCGTCAAAATCAAATTCACGTCCGCGCGCTCGGCGTACAGTCTCAATGTCGAGGACAACGGTTCGAGATCGTCCGGTAAAATTTCCGTCGCGATGATCTCCGCGCCGAGTTCCGTCAATAACTCAACGAGCGTCGCGCCCGATTCGTCCACGCGCTCGCCCCGCGCGCAGGCGTCGCTCGACGTAATCACGACGGCACGAATCTGACTGCTCATCGAGTTTCTTCACTCCCTTTGCGCTCACGCGCCCACGCGCGGACTTCACGCAGCCATTCGAGGCGTCTCATCGACACGCCTTTTTTGACGAAGCCCGCCAGCGTCTCGCCGTCCACGAGCGGCAAAACAATGCTCGTCTCTGATTTCACGTAAACACCTTCGGCAAGCCTGAGAATTTCCAAGTTTTCGCCATCAAAGCGCCAGACTTCGGGGACGCCGAACGCAGCGAAGAGCGGTATCCTGTCGAGCGAAGGGTGTGTGATGTCAATCTCGACGATCAAATCCGGTGGCGGGTCGGTGGCGAGATCAAGCCGTTTGTTTCCACGCATCCGCGCTTCGTTCTCGAAATAGAAACAAGCGTCCGGCTCGAACCCACGCTGAAGGTCTTCGCGCTGATAGGTGGATGAGCCAAAGCCGCGGCTCTCAATTTCTAACTCTTCAGCTAGAACGTGAACCAATAATCTAAATGCGTCGTTGAAGGCTTCATGCTCTGATGAGAGAGTCATAATCAACAGTTCCCCGCGATCATAGGTGAAGTGCGGACTAGGCACGTCTGCGTGATCTTTCAAGAGGCTCACGTAAGTGGCCCAACTGATGTTGTGCAGCAAGATACCGGCTGCGGCAACCTCTCTCATCTCTGGTTTTGTTTCCGGCGGCTGCAAAAGTGTCGTCATTCCCTCACCTCCGTTCCCTTCCATACCTCAGATGCTCTTTCAACCAACACCGATCCATCACAACCAGCAGCCCGGCGTCAGCCGCACGCTGCGCCGCCGCGCGGTCGATGACGCCCTCTTGCAGCCAGACGGCTTTCGCGCCGACGCGGATCGCTTCATCGACCGCCGCGCCCGCCTCTGAGGAGCGGCGAAAGATGTCCACGAGATCAATCGGCTCCGGCACGTCCGAGAGCGATGGGTAAGCCTGCTCGCCCAGCACTTCCGTCTCGTTCGGATTGACCGGAATTACGCGATAGCCCTGCCGCTTGATGTAAGCCGAGACGCTATTCGATGGGCGCATCGGATCGGAGGAGAGGCCGACGACGGCCACCGTGCGGCACTCGTCCAAAATTCGCTTGATCGTTTCCTGACTGTTGATTTCCACTCGCTTACCTCCGGTAATAGTTTCGCGTTTCGGATTTCGAGTTTCGAGTTCAAAACAGTCTTGCATTTAACGCGAAACGCGAAACTTATTTCGCCGCTGCCGCGACCTCGTGCAGTTCTTGGAGCGAGACGGGCTGTGTCTGCTCGCTCAGGTGCGCGTTGATGGCTTCGACTAATGCTTGCGCGCCGGTCATCGTGGTGACGCAGGGAACATTGTGCTGCAAAGCGGCGCGGCGGATAGCTTGCTCGTCATAGTGCGAAGCGCGGCCCAAAGGCGTGTTGATGATTAAAGCGATCTCGTCTTGCTTGATCTGATCGGCGATGTTGGGGCGGCCTTCGTTGACTTTGAAGACGGTCGCCACCTCAAGCCCGACTTCGCGCAGGCGCGCCGCCGTGCCGTAAGTCGCCGTCAACTTGAAACCGAGTTTGGCGAGGCGACGGGCGAGGACGACGGCCTGTCCTTTGTCTGCATCGTTGACGCTGATGAAGGCCGTGCCGGAAGTCGGGAGTTCTAATCCTGCGCCTTGCATCGCTTTGGCGTAAGCCTCGCCGAAGCTCTCACCGATGCCCATCACTTCGCCGGTCGAGTGCATCTCCGGCCCCAGAATCGGATCGACGCCGGGGAATTTAACAAACGGGAAAACCGGCGACTTGATGAAGAAGCGTGTCACCGTCAACTCATCCGGCAGGTGGAAATTTTTGAGCGGCTTGACGCCGGCCATCACGAGCGCGGCAATGCTGGCGAGCGGGACGCCCGTCGCCTTCGAGACGAACGGCACGGTGCGCGACGCGCGCGGGTTCACTTCCAAGACATAGACGCGATCATCCTTGATCGCGAACTGAATGTTGATCAGGCCGCTCACTTTCAACGCCCGCGCGAGCATTCTGGTGTAATGCCTGATGGTTTCTAAATGTTCTGCCGCGATCTTCAGCGGCGGCAGTACGCTCGAAGAGTCGCCCGAATGAATGCCGGCCTCTTCGATGTGTTCTTGAATACCGGCGATAATACACGCGGTCTCGTCGGCCAAAGCGTCCACATCGAATTCCGCCGCCCGCTCTAAAAATTTATCGATCAAGACGGGTCGTTCAGGCGAGGCTTCAACCGCCGTCCGCATGTATTCATCCAGACTCTTCTCGTCATACACAATCGCCATCGCGCGCCCGCCGAGAACATAGGACGGGCGAACAAGGACTGGATAACCGATGCGTTCAGCTTCCCGAATCGCTTCCGGCGAAGACGTGGCCGTGCCGTTTTCCGGCTGCGGGACGCCAAGCTCGCGGAGCAACGCGCCGAAGCGTTTGCGGTCTTCCGCCAAGTCAATCGAATCGGGCGATGTGCCGATGATCGGCGCGCCCGCGTCTGAGAGGCGCAGCGCGAGATTCAAGGGCGTCTGTCCGCCAAACTGCACGATGATGCCTTCCGGCTTTTCGACATCGACGATGTTCATCACATCTTCAAACGTGAGCGGCTCGAAGTAGAGACGATCCGATGTGTCGTAATCGGTCGAGACGGTTTCCGGATTACAGTTGACCATGATCGTCTCGAAGCCCGCGTCTCTGAGTGCGAACGAAGCGTGGCAGCAGCAATAATCAAATTCAATGCCCTGCCCGATCCGGTTCGGCCCCGATCCGAGAATCATGATCTTGCGACGGTCGGTCGGCGCAGTTTCGTCTTCCTCTTCGTAGGTCGAATAAAGATACGGCGTGAACGATTCAAACTCTGCGCCGCACGTGTCCACGCGTTTATAGACGGGGATGATACCGAGACTCTTGCGATGAGCGCGCACTTCATCTTCCGTGCGTTTAGTTAAGTAAGCGACGCGCCGATCTGAAAGCCCGACTTCTTTCGCATCGCGCAAAGCGACGGGCGGAATGTCTTCGAGTTCCCGTCCTTCGATGCGCTCCTGCACGTGCATCACGTCGCGCAGTTGTTCGAGGAACCACGGATCGATGCCCGACAAACGGTAAATCTCCTCAACCGAGACGCCTTGTTGCAGCGCATAAGTGATGTAAGAAAAACGCTGCGAGTTCGGGCGCGCGAGCTTGCGTTGCAACTCGTCGGCGGGAATATCGGCGAGGCGCAACGGCTTGACGGCTTCAAGCGAGCGCAAACCTTTGAACAGAGCTTCCTTGAACGTGCGGCCAATCGCCATCACTTCGCCGACAGATTTCATCTGTGTTCCCAAAACGTCTTCCGCGTCTTTGAATTTTTCAAACGCCCATTTGGGAATCTTCGCCACCACATAATCAATCGTCGGCTCGAACGAGGCCGGCGTCTTCTGCGTGATGTCGTTCGGAATCTCATCGAGCGTGTATCCGACCGCGAGTTTCGCCGCGATCTTCGCGATGGGAAACCCCGTCGCTTTTGAAGCCAACGCCGACGAGCGCGAGACGCGCGGGTTCATCTCGATCACGCGAATCTCGCCGTTCTGTGGATTGACCGCGAACTGAATGTTCGAGCCGCCCGTCTCCACTCCGACTTTGCGGATCACTCTGATCGCGATGTCGCGCAAGCGTTGATATTCAACGTCCGTCAATGTCTGCGCCGGCGCGACCGTGATCGAGTCGCCCGTATGCACGCCCATCGGATCGAAATTCTCAATCGAGCAGATGATCACGACGTTGTCTTTCAAGTCGCGCATCACTTCCAACTCAAACTCTTTCCAACCCAAGATCGACTCTTCGATCAAAACCTCTTGCACCGGCGAAGCGGCCAAGCCCCCGCGCACAATCTCTGCAAACTCTTCCGGGTTAAAAGCCGTCCCGCCGCCCGTCCCGCCCAAAGTAAATGACGGACGAATGATCGCCGGATAGCCGGTTGTTTCAACCAACGCTTCGGCTTCCGCCCACGAGCGCGCGAACCCGCCGCGCGGCATCGGCAAGCCCTCCTCGTCCATCGCCTTTTTGAACAAGCGTCGATCTTCCGCGATCTTCACCGCTTCGCGCTTCGCCCCGATCATCTCGACGCCGAACTCGTCCAGCACGCCCGCGTCCGCCAACGCCACCGCCAAATTCAAAGCCGTCTGCCCGCCCACCGTCGGCAGCAGCGCGTCAGGCCGCTCGCGCTCGATGATCGCGGTGACGGATACGACCGTCAGCGGTTCGATGTAAGTCCGATCTGCCGTCTCCGGGTCGGTCATAATCGTCGCCGGATTCGAGTTGACCAACACCACCTCATAGCCTTCTTGCCGCAGAGCCTTACACGCCTGCGTGCCGGAATAATCGAACTCGCAAGCCTGCCCAATGACGATGGGGCCGGAACCGATGATCAGAATTTTATGAATGTCCGTGCGTTTCGGCATTTGAGATCGATGCGCCCTCGCCTTAAGGTGAATATTCTTTCCGGTAAATCAGGATATTATACATAACGAGTAGGCGGAGTCCGAACCACCCGTCATCACCGGATTGGGTCTATTCATGCTCCGGTTCTGGCGACGGCGGCAGAGAGATGCTCCACGAAACTGCACGAAATCACACAAAGAAGAAGCACGAATTTCGTGTGGTGGTTTCGCGGACCAGTTCTTTTTTCTGAGAATGAATTGACCCCAACGAGCTAATGACAGCTATTGACGCTCCATTAGAGTTGGTATAAGGTCTCACATCTCAGGATAGCTTTCAGGCTGGCCTTTCAGAGCCGACTCCTTCCCCCGCCCCACTCTAATGGCTACGCCTCACGTCCTTTGGCCGGCAGCACTTAACCTGCAATGGAGGTTAGAAATGAAACAACGTTCATCCAATCTAGTGAAGTGGGTACGGGTCGTCTCCGTCGTCACTTTATTCCTGTGTCTGACTACCACTAGTGCGTTAGCAGATCCGTTCATCATTGATCAGAGAAATGATGGCTTTACCCCCCAAGGCGGGTTTGGCTTTGGCGCTAGACCTCTAGGACAAGAGTTCACCCCAACTTTTAGTGGGCTTAATGTGGTGGAAATACTCATAGGCCCTAGGGTTCTTAACTCGGTCGGCGGGGTGAACATCCGGATCGGCTCCATCAGCGGAGCCATCATCGGGACGAGCTTGGCCACTGTCGATGGCAGTCTCCCCATTCTCCCACCCGGCTTCGCGGTATTGCGCTTCGACTTCCCGACCTTGATCCCGCTCGTACCGGAGAATCTCTACGTGATAGAGCTATTCCTCGTGTCGGGGAGCTTTGGTCCTGTTTTTAGTGACACTGACACCTACTCCCGGGGCCGGGCTATCGCATTTGGGAATCCAGTTCCTTCACAAGACTTGTGGTTCCGTGAAGGCATACGTGCGACACAACCTATTCCTGAACCGGCTACCATGCTGCTACTCGGCACAGGTTTGGCAGGAGTCGGTGCGGCAATGCACAAGAGACGTAAAGCTCACAAGAGCGAAGAAGTGTAGGGCAGCAACTCTCGCCAGACATTGAACCACTCGCGAGCAGACAAGCTCGCGGGTGGTTTTGTTTCGCTGCAGAGGGGCAACTTTGCTCCAGCGTCACGCCGCCTGCCGCATCCCGCTCTGAGCAAGCCGGGAGCGCAGGCGTCCCGGCCTTACGCTATTAGCAAACCGCCACGAGCGACGTGCCGGACTGAGAAGACGATATTATTGCCTGACTAGTCGCCGTCGTTGGCAACTAAGCGCGCGCGGCCGATCATCTCGGTTCTGTGCGATAAAATTTTCAGCTCAGTTCAGGCAGGCCGTGCCGCCCTCGGATCGAGCAAGCGGCTTCAGTCTCGCTTGTTTACTTCGCGCTAACTAATCTTCAACCCGGAGTCCTTCCTATGACGCACGCTGCCAGAGCCGCCATTGCTTTCATTGCCTTTCTGCTCTTCGTCAGTCTTTTGACGCCACTCGACTTGGCGGCCCAGCAAAAGGCTAAC
>JALZKK010000254.1 GCA_030859285.1 Acidobacteriota bacterium
TAATTCCTGTCGTCTCCGCTTCCAGTGCAGTATTTTGGGCTTCAACGATTTGAGCGAAAGGAGCAGAACCGATGTCGGCGCGCAACAGATGGATAATGGCAGTGAGCCTCACGCTTCTGTCTTGGGCGGCGGTGCGGGCGCAAGAGCCGGACGAGGTGATTAGAGTTGACACGGCCTTAGTGACCGTCAACGTCTCGGTGGCCGACGACAAGGGCCGGCCTCTCTCCGGCTTGCAAGCCGCAGATTTTCTCGTCACCGACGACGGCCAGCCGATGCAACTCGCATTCTTCGACGGCCAAGGGCCGGCCAGTATCGTCTTCGTCGTTGATCTTTCGACCTCGATGCACGGCGAGAAATGGCAGCGGCTCAAGGCCGGGCTGAAAAAGTTTCTCGCCGCCGCGCATGAGGGCAATGACTACACGCTGATCACTTTTAGCGATACCCCGCACCTGCTGGCCTGCTCGGTGAGCGCCGCCGAGTTGTGGCAACACTTCAGCGAGTTGAAGCCGGACGGCCACACAGCCCTTTACGATGCTGTGCTGCTCGGCCTGAGCGCACTAGAGCGGATTCCGCAGCGTCATAAGGCGCTCGTCCTGCTCTCCGACGGCCAAGACAATCGCAGCCACGAAAGTCTCGCCCGCGTCCAGCAAGCGGCGCTCGCGCACCGTGCCACGATCTACACGGTCGGGATACTGTATGGTCACAGAGAGGGTGTCCGCACCGGCCAAGAACTCTTGAATCAACTGGCCGCCGCCACCGGCGGGTTGGTGCAGTTTCCTGCCCTCGATGAAATCCGCAAAGTCTTGGAGACGATCAACGCCGACGTGAGCAGCCAGTACAGTCTGAGCTACTCCCCGCCGGACAAAGCGCCCGGCTGGCGACAGATTCAGGTACGCCTCGCGCGCGCGCCGCGCCGCCATAATCTCCGCTATCAACAACGCTATCTGATTAGGTGAAAGTAAGCCGCACAAGGCAACGGAGAAGAACTATGAAACTCTTAACCACTCGAAACCGGTGCGTCACCGCAGTCGCCGCGCGCCGCAACTTGTTGGCCCGCTTGGTGGACGGTCTGTTGGTCAAGCGGCTTGCGCTGCGTGGCAGGAGGGCGCAGCGGGATTCTCTGTCATTCCTGACTTTGCAAACGTCCTATCCCCGCTGATTAACCTTGACGAAAGGCGGCGAGACGATCTAATTTTGTCGCGTTCAAGACGCGAGTCGGTAAAGAGCGCGAACGAGACTTCCCCGTTTCGAGCCGCTCGCATCAATCCCTGTTGTTGAGTCTTTCGCCTTTGGCTCAACTCGTTCTCTCGACCACATCAACCAAACGCTTGACTGGAATCCACGCGCGACTAGCTTTTTATAGTGTCGTCCGCACCAACATCTCTTCTCATAGGAGTATCCCCTATGAATCAGCCTGACCAACTCAACAGACGCAAGTTCCTCGGCAGAGTCGGCGCGACCGGCGCGGCGGCGGTAGCCGCCGGCATCGTCGGCCTCGAACCGCTGCTCGGCAGCAACCACTCAACCGCTCAAGCCGCAGAGACCGGGCCGACAGGCTCGAACCAACGCGCCAATCAATGCGCCAAACTCCGCCGCGATATGGCAGAGGACGGACGGCGCAGTACTCCCCCGAATCTACAACACCCGACCAACGACGACGAAGACATTTACCCCAACAAACTCGGCAACTTCTCGAAGGGCCTGCTGCACAACGCCGACGGCACGGTTGACTCTACCGCTTACGCGACTTTGATCCGGGCGCTCAGTTCGGGCCGGCAGCAGGACTTCAACAACATCCAACTCGGCGGACAACTCCGGTTGACGAACCCGCAGGCGGGTCTCGCCTTTGACTTGGAAGGAGCCGACGCGCACGCGCTCGTCCAACCGCCGCCGCCCGCCTTCGCCAGCCGCGAAATCGGGGCGGAGATCGCCGAAAACTATTGGATGGCCCTGCTCCGCGACATGCCATTCTCCGAATACGGAGCCGTCGGCAACGATCTGGCGCAAGCGGCGGCAGCCGACTTGACGCAATTCGGCGACGCCTTCAAAGGCCCGAAAGAGGGCGGCGCAGTCACGCCGGCCACGCTCTTTCGCGGCCTGACGCCGGGCGATTTGCAGGGGCCGTATCTCTCGCAGTTCTTCTATCAGCCCTGCCACTTCGGCGCGAATGAAATCGATCAGAAAATCACCACCGCCGTCGCCGGCGTGAATTACATGACTGACTTCAACACTTGGCTGGCCGTGCAGCGCGGCCTCAGCCAGCCGGCTCAACTGCTCGACGGCACGCTCCGCTACATGCGGAACGGACGCGACATCGGCCAGTGGGTTCACATCGACGTGCTGTTCCAAGCCTACTTCCAAGCCTTCCTCTGCATCGCCGGACTCAGCACGCCGGTCGATGACAACAATCCGTATCGCAACAACCCGACGCAGGACGGCTTCGGCACGTTCGGCGGCCCGCACATCGCCACGCTCTTGTGCGAAGTCTCGACGCGCGCCCTCAAGTCCGTGTGGTATCAAAAATGGTTCGTGCATCGCCGCCTGCGCCCCGAAGTCTTCGCTGCACGTGTGGATCGCACGCTCCATCACAACGCGGGCTATCCGGTGGATCAAGAGATTCTCACATCGCTCTCAACTCACTCGCGGCTCGGCGGCTATCTGCCGGCGGGGAACGCGCTCTTGCCGATGGCTTTCCCCGAAGGCTCGCCGGCCCATCCGGCTTACGGCGCGGGCCACGCCACAGTCGCTGGCGCGTGCGTCACCATCCTCAAGGCGTGGTTCAAAGAATCCACCGAGCTGGTCAATCTCGGCGCGACGCCAGTGCAGCCGAACGACGACGGCACGGCGCTGATCGAATACGAAGGCGGGGACACGGGCGAGTTGACCGTCGGCGGCGAGTTGAACAAGATCGCCGCGAACGTCGCATTGGGCCGCAACATCGCGGGCGTCCACTGGCGCTCGGACGCTACTGAATCTCTCAAGCTCGGCGAAGAAGTGGCGATCCGTCTCCTGCGAGAGCAGAAGGGAACTTACAACGAAGCCTTCAGCGGTTTCAAGCTGACCAAGTTCGACGGCAGCCCCGTCGTGGTTTGAGCTACAGAACAATCAGAAAAATTCGCCGCAGATAAACGCGAATCGACGCGAATCAGAATAATCTGCATCCGCATCGATTCATGTTTGTCTGCGGCCTTTTCAGTTCTCAAGCCACTCACGGCGTCTCGGCCCGCGCCCGGTTTAATTCAATTCCTCCATCTCCTTTTCCAGCGCGCGCAAAGTGCGTTGCAGCATCTCGCGGTGAGCGGGATTGGTGGCGCGCTCCAACCCGTCCAGCGTGCGCGAGTGTGAGAGTTCAAGCGATGCGCGGTGTTCGCGGCGGGCGCGTGCTTCTGGCGAGTCATCCGGCGGCGCAGACGTTTCTTCGTGCGCCCGCCGCTCGGCTTCTTGCTGCTGATCCTCGACGGCTTTGCTTTCCCAGCCTCTCGCCATGATGTTTCAGTAAAAAAGTTTGAAGTTTGAGGATTGAGGTTTGAGTTTAAGAAGGCGCAACCTTAAACCTCGAACTTCAAACTTGAAATTTACAGTCCGAGCGGGCGCGGGGGCGTGCCGCCGAAGAACCAGCTTGCGCCGACACGGAGACGGTGTTGCCATGTGGGCAGGCGTTGGGTGTAAAGCGCGAAGCGGGCTTGGCGGGCGAGCGCGCCGCTGACGACGCGGCCACCGGCCAAGACCGCGCCGCCTTCTGTGCCGAGACTCAGCGCCTCGCCCATCTCGACGAAGCGTTTAGTCGCCGGTTCGCCGCCTTTGAGCAGCGCGCGGACATTTTTACCGACCAGATCGGACTGTTGGAAGGCAAGCTGCGCTGTCCCTGCGAGAATCGGCGCGACGTTCGGGGAGAAGGCAATGTCGCCGAGCGCGAAGACGTTCTCGAAGCCGCGCACTTGCAGCGTCGGCTCGACGTAGATCAGTCCGCGGCGATCCTTGGCGACCTTCAGTCCTTCGACGAGCGGGCTGACGCGCACGCCCGCCGTCCAGACCACCGCCGAGGATTTGATTTCCGTCTCCGCGCCGTCATGCTCGATCACTACGCCGTCCGGCAAGACGCGCTTGACGCGCGTGCTGGTGTGGACTTCGACGTGCGCCTCGTTTAACGCGCGCTCCACGACGCCGCGCATCTCCACGTCCATGCCGGGAACGACCTGCTCGCCCATCTCCAGAATCAACAGGCGCGACTCGCCGCGCAAGCCCCGCCGCTTGAAAGCGTCGCGCAGCAGATCGCTCATCTTGGTCGAAAGCTCAACGCCGCTCGCGCCCGCGCCGACGATGGCGAAGGTCGCAGCATTGTGCGCGTCCTGCGGGTCGGCGTCGGGCGCAATGCGGTCGAGCGTGTCAATCATGCGCCGGCGAAGATCGTCGGCGTGCCTCAGCTTACGGAAGGGCAGCGCGTAACTTTCCGCGCCTTCGATGCCCCAGAAATTTGTGATGCCGCCGACGGCCAACACCAGCACGTCGTAATCCACGCGCCGGACGCGGCCCGCGATAGTTGCTTGCCGCGCTGCGAAATCAATTTCCGTCACCGCGCCGAGAATGAAGCGGATGCGATCATCGATCAGTTCCTTGTAGTGCGGTGCGATGTGCCACGCCTCGACCTCGCCGCTCAGATATTCGTAGAGCATCGGCGTGAACAGAAAATGATCCTCATTGCTGACGAGCGTTACTTCGCCCGCGCTCGCCAATTCGAGTGCTGTGAACAGTCCGCCGAAGCCGCCGCCGACTACAAGGATGCGCGCCTGTGAGCTTGCCATCTTGCACCTCTACCGTTTGGGGAATTTTGCGAAGGGAAAGATAGTAGCAGACAATCCGCGCCGCTCAAATAGCTCTCAATTCGTTGCCATGTGGGAAATCAAGCGGCTCTTTGGCTCTGTGGGGGGCGGCTGGACAGTGCCTTAAACGCCGTGTTAGATTGTCGGGGTTTGAATTAACTCTAGCGGTTGCCTGAGATTACAGGCGGACTGCGGTCTGGGAGGGCCATCGAGAGCAGTTATGTTAGACAGGGAATTGAAAGAGAGAATTGTCGGGGATTACCGGACGCATGAGGGCGATACCGGATCGCCGCAGGTGCAGGTCGCGTTGTTGACCGAGCGCATTAACCAGTTGACCGAGCATTTCAAGACGCACAAGAAAGACAACCACTCGCGCCGCGGCTTGCTCAAGATGGTCTCGCAGCGCCGCAGCCTGCTGGATTACCTCAAACGGCAGGAGATTGAGCAGTACCACCAATTGATCAGCCGCCTTGGATTGCGCCGTTAAGTTTTCGGGGCGGTTGCTTCGCGTTAAGAGTAAAAACACCATAGAGGAGGTCGAATCCTCTTTCACCACATGCCCGCGCCCGTATCGACCAGCCGGGCGGCAGCGCCGAACGTGACGGCGCAAGCTGCTGCCAAGAAAAGCGGGGCGCGTATTCAAGCCTGTAGCAGTTTAAGCAACATGGCGGCGACAGCTTCACGTGCTGAAGTTGTCGCCGTTTTTGTTAGTCAACAGTTTTCAGTTTTCAGCAAGAGAAGCCGTGCGCGGCTAGCGCGTGCGGAGTTGTTGAGAAGAAAGGACAGTCGGTTAAATCACGTCGCCGGCGCATCGCTGAAAACTGAAAACCGAAAACTGTTTGACGTTGTCGAAGGAGACATACATATGCCAGTAAAGAAGTATTTGAAAGAGACCATCAAACTCGGTGGTCGTGATTTGACAGTCGAGACCGGGAAGGTCGCCAAGCAGGCCGATGGGTCCATCGTCGTTCGGTACGGCGATACGATGTTGCTAGTGGCCGCCGTCGGCGCGAACCAGCCGCGCGAGGGCATCGATTTCTTTCCGCTGACGGTCGAATATCGCGAACATAACTACGCTGCCGGACGCATCCCCGGCAACTACTTCCGGCGCGAAGGCCGCCCGAACGAGAAAGAGGTGCTGACCAGCCGCTTGATCGACCGTCCCTGCCGCCCGCTCTTCACCGAAGGTTATCGCAACGAAACGCAAGTCATCGCTTCCGTCATTTCCGCCGATCCGGATAACGACCCGGATGTGATCGCGATCACCGGCGCGTCGTGCGCGTTGTATCTCTCGGACATCCCGTTCCCGAACCCGATTGCGGGCGTCCGCGTCGGCCTCGTAGAAGGGCGCTACGTCATCAACCCGACTTACGACGAAGTGCGTGAGTCGCGTTTGAATTTGATCGTGGCCGGCACGGAAGAGGCCATCGTGATGGTCGAGGCGGGCGCGCGGGAAGTCTCGGAAGAGATTATGGTCGAAGCCCTGATGCTCGCGCACAAAGAGATCAATCGCCTCTGCCGTTGGCAGAGAGAGTTGTATAAGGCACTCGAAATTGAGAAGCGCGAAGTCGTCGCGCCCGTCTTGAACGAAGAGATGAAAGGCGAGATCGCGCGCAACTACACGGATCGTCTGCGCGCCGCGCTTGATACGACGGAGCAGGGCAAGCTGTCTTCTTACGCGACCGTCGATGCGTTGAAGAAAGAAGTCGTCGAGTCGTACCCGGAAGACGCGCCCGATCAGCGGAAGATGGCGAAGAAGATTTTCGACGAGTTGAAGGAAATGATCTTCCGCGACGACATGCTGAACAATCGCCGCCGTCCCGACAGTCGCCGCTTCTCGGAAATTCGCCCGATCAATTGCGAAATCGGCTGGCTGCCGCGCGTTCATGGTTCCGCCTTGTTCACACGCGGCGAAACGCAGGCCATCGTCACCACGACGCTCGGCACGAAGGAAGACGAGCAGTTCGTGGACGATCTGGAAATGGGCGAGATCAAGCGCCGCTTTCTGCTGCACTATAACTTTCCGCACTTCTCAGTCGGCGAGGTCGGGCGTTTCGGCTCGCCCGGTCGCCGCGAGATCGGTCACGGGGCTTTAGCTCGCCGCGCGCTCGATCCTGTCTTGCCCGCCGAGAGCGAGTTTCCTTATTCGCTCCGCATCGTCGCGGACATCACGGAATCGAACGGCTCTTCGTCGATGGCGACGATCTGCGGTGGCAGTCTCTCGATGATGGATGCGGGCGTGCCGATCAAAGCGCCGGTCGCGGGCGTGGCGATGGGACTCGTGATGGAAGGCAACAAGTACGCGATCCTGTCAGACATCGCCGGCGCGGAAGATCACTACGGCGATATGGATTTCAAAGTCGCCGGCACTGCCGAAGGCATCACCGCCTTGCAGATGGACATCAAGATCGGCGGCATCAACGCGCAGATCATGGCTGAAGCTCTCGAACAAGCGCGCAAGGGCCGGATGCACATCCTTTCCGTGATGGAGCAGACGATCAGCCAGCCGCACGAGGAACTGTCGCCACATGCTCCGCGCATCATCCAGATCAAGATCAACCCGGACAAGATTCGCGACGTGATCGGGCCGGGCGGCAAAATGATCCGCTCTATCGTGGAAGAGACCGGCGCGAAGATCGATGTGGAAGACGACGGCACGGTGTCCATCGCCACCGCCGACCACGAAGCGGCGGAAGCGGCGGTCGCGCGCATTCGCGGTTTGACGGCGGAAGCCGAGATCGGCCAGACCTACGTCGGCACGGTCTCGCGCATTGTGGACTTCGGCGCGTTTGTCGAAATCTTCCCCGGCACTGACGGCTTGCTGCACATCTCCGAAATCTCGAACCAGCGAGTCCACGACGTGCGCGACGAGTTGAAGGAAGGCCAGCAGATCATGGTCAAGTGCATCGGCAAAGAGGGCAATAAGATCAAACTCTCACGCAAAGCTCTGCTGCGCGACGAGCAGAAACAGCGGAGCGAGGCCGCCGGACAAGAGTAGTCTTAACCGCTTGCGGTGGATGGCAACTGCCGTCCCCGCATCGTCAACAATTGAAATTTCAGCCAAAGAAAGGCTCGCCGCTCTTCCTGCGGCGAGCTTTTTTATTCGTTTAACGCGGGCTGGTTGTCGTCGGCGCGCAGCCGGAGAGGCTTGTAAAAGTGGAATTTACAAGTGATTGCCGATATTCTTTAAGTAGCAAACGCCCCCACACAAGAGTTTTGCAATGAAGAGCAGAGCGGGTGAAGGCGGGAGCAAGAATTAGAGTTGATTGCAATTGCCCGCCAAATGTCGCCGGAGCGAAGGTGAACTTCGTGTGCTTTGCTGTCTGCGGAGATAAACGGAAATTTTGCGGGGCGGCAGGCATGGCGAGGATCAAGCTGGAGAGAGAAGGAACGGAATGAAACGTCAAGCGAGCCGCTCAATTGTTGCCGTGTTGGGTTTCCTGTTGTTGGCCGCCGTGCCGACGCAGGCTGGCCCGATTCAGTTCGCCGATGTGGTCGTTCGCACGTTAATTGGCGAGCAGACGGGGCGTCCGAGCGTCGATTTCCAACTCCGCTCCAGCGCGCAGTCTCAAGGCGGCCAAAAGAACTCCCCCACCGCGCTGAACACCGTCGCCGGCAGCGTGCCGTCGGTCTTAACTGGAGATGGGCCGGGAACGCCTCTTACTTCGGTGGTCGTGGCCCCGCTGCAAGACGGCGACATCATCGAAGTCGGCGAAGTCACCGGCACGATCTGCGACTGCGGCGAGATTCCGTTGTTGCCGGTCGCTGGTTTCGCCTTCCCGAAGCTGGCGCTGCTGGGTTTAGCTGCCATTCCACTGGCCTTCATCGATCTCGGCGGCGATAGCTCCATCGAGACAGCTATTCCGTCGCCGCTGTCACCCTCGACGACGACGCCGCCGACGCCTATCCCGGAGCCAATCCCGGAACCGGCGACGATGATTCTCTTCGGCAGCGGACTGCTCGCGCTGGGCGCTCAAGCATCGCGCCGCCGCGCGCATCGCTCAACCGCAAAATGCGGAGACGAGGAAACCCTAAGCCATGTCTCGTAGATCGATGAATCATCCTTCCGTCATGCTCCGGTCAATCGCAGCTCTGCCGTTTTGTCTGGCGTGCGCGATCACGGCGTTGTTCGCTTTCGTCCCGGCGGCGACAGACGCCCACGCGCAAACGTCGCGCGAACGTCGCGGACAGCAGCGACCCGGACGCATCGAAGTCTCGACCACGCCCGATGGGTATCCTCTGATCGTTGACGGCAAACCGGAGGGCGCGACCAGTGCGACCGTGCGCTTCATCGATCTGGAGCCGGGGGCGCATACGGTCGAGATACTGTTCCCGGGCAACAACCGTTGGGTGCAAACGTTCAATATCGTCGGCGGCAAAAGGTACTGCATCGCCCTCGCCTATCGCCCGAAGACGATCACGCTACCCCGCGTCGTGCAGTCGCCCTGCCCGTACCCGGTCAACATTTCGTCTCCCTCAGCCGTCAATGAAGGCAACCTTGTCACGTTCGCGGCGGAAGTCGGCTATCCCGGCACGGCGGCACTCAACTACAACTGGACCGTCAGCCCACCGGGAGCGCGCATCGTCAGCGGCGCAGGCACGCGGACGATCACCGTGGACACGACCGGCTTGGGCCGCCAGCGCGTGGCGGCCACGCTCATGGTCGATGACGGATCGAATGATCCGGCTTGTCGCCAGCAAGCGCAGGCTTCGACGCTCGTCACGGCCACACCGCCGCCGTCCATCGCGCCGCGCCGCTTCGACGTGTTTCCCTCTGTCGCTTTCGACGATGACAAGGCGCGGCTCGACAATCTGGCAATCGAGTTACAAAACAACCCGACGGCGACCGGCTACGTCATCGTCTATGGCGGCAGCCGCAGCCCCGCGGGTCGCGCCGACCGTCTCGGCGCACGCGCTCGTGAGTATCTAACCGCCACGCGCGGCATCGACGCAAACCGGATCGTCGTCGTCAACGGCGGCTACCGCACGAGAGACACTTTTGAGTTGTGGTTGGTCCCCCAAGGAGCCACGCCACCGCAACCGACGCCGACCGTCCAGCCCGAAGAGGTGCGCCCGCGCCGCCAAAGGCAGTGACGAGTGATAAGTGACAAGCGAAAGATAGTCTGGGGTCTGAAGTCTGAAGTCAGGAGACATACTTTTGACTCTGGACTTCAGACTTCAGACTTCAGACCCCAGACTGAAACTCGTCACTGCTTTTCTATTGACGCTCTCAAACGTCGTGTGGTAACAACAGAATTGCGAGTTCCGCTTCACAATCTGATCTTCTAAGTTCGTGGTCGGGATGAAAATCTGAAGGAGGCATAAGTTTATGGCTGATGGTGATGGCGGTGGCGGTGGCGGCGTTGGCGCGGTAGCGATCATCGCGATCTTGGTATTGGTACTGCTCGTCGCGTTTTTCTTGTACCGGGGGATTGGCGGCGGCGGCAGGTCCGTGCCGGAGAAGATTGACGTGAATATCGGCAAGTAGCGAAGCGGGCGAACAAGCACAACTTAATCGGAGAGAGGAGCCGGCTGCTGTCAGCCCGCTCCTCTTTTCATTTGCGCGGCGCGGCTGCTAACATCGATGGTGAATAGTAAATGGTCGATGATGAAGCTGTACTTCCCGGTTTTGAGAGATGAAAGTTGAGGCAAGCAGGCGGGGAGAGCTTGCCCTCCCCGCCCAAGTTGTTCATCGTGAGCGGTGACTAAACCAGCGACGAAGGAACAACAT
>JALZKK010000268.1 GCA_030859285.1 Acidobacteriota bacterium
CCGGCGCACGCACCGTGTAGTTCGGGCTGAACGTCATGCCGCCCTTCACGTAACCGGCGCTGCGTCCCACGGTTACTGCCTCCACGCTGGCCGTCCCGCGATACTGATCGACGAGCGGCGTGACGGAGAAATAGACGACGTGAACCGTATAGACGCCCGTGCCGGTGGAACTGGGACTGATGGCCGTACTCTCTTCCGTGTCGGGCGCGCCATCGCCGGACTGCCCGACGATGGGGCCGTCGTTCGAGTCTTTGTGGACGTAGAGATCGTAATCGTTGACCGGGTTCGTCCAAGCGATCCTGATCGAGATGACTTTGCCTGTCCAATCGGCTGGTGCGCCGGAGACGTTCAGCGTATAAGTGTCGCAGTTGACGCCTTCGGTGCAGGTGTCCTCACCAGCGGACGCGCCGCCGGCCGCCGTTCCCGTCCAAGACTGCGTCGGCCCCGTCGGGCTGATCGTGCCTGCCGACGGAGCGGCGGCCTGCGCCACAAACGGCAACGGCAGCCACGCCAGCGAACAGAGCAAACCAGCCAACAGCAACGCACTCAACGCTCTGCCAGCCGTCACAGAGAGACGCCGGCGGGCCGAGACTTTAGTTCCTTTTGTCCTTCCGATTTTCCTGATCGCAGTTTGTTGAACTAAGAGTTGGCGAGGCTCAGATTGCGCGGTCTTGAGTAGGCTCTTCAAATACGGGATCATTGTCTTTTCTCCTCATTACGACGGCGAACTTTTGCGGCACGGTCGCGCCGAACGGCAATGCCTTTTCCAATCAGAGTCGCTTCAAAGCTCTTTTGGGAACAGGTACAGGATAAGTATCGCCCTTGAGAAATTCTTGAGCTTTTCTTGAGCCTTCGCGAGCTTTTCGACAAGACAAATACGAAATTGTTGCCATCGTGTTGCGACGCCCGGAGAACTACATTGAACGGAAAGGAAAGGCGTGCGGAGCGATGTTTACAGGCACGCGAAACGCGCCCGAAAGCAGGTAGTGATCAAAAAGTAAGGCTGCTGCATCCTTGCCGCGTCAGCGGCACTCTGATATTAGCCCGGCGTTTCAACGCCGGGAACGGGTGACAACAGTCCCCACGTCGCGTCCGCGACGGCTGAATTCAGTCGTCGCTGACGCGACGCGGCGGCGTGTGACAGCTCGCCCGGCGTTGCAACGCCGGGCTACGGCCAAGCCGCCGCTGGCGCGGCGAGAAGACCGCCGCCGCATTACTTTTTGATCACTACCCGAAAGCAAAACTTTTCGGAATGAAGTGGGAAATATGAAGTGCAGTACTGACGTGTGGCGGAGGCGTGTGGGAATCGAACCCACCTGAGCCTGCTCTCACAGGCTCACACGCGGTTTTGAAGACCGGGCCGCTCACCAGAACAGATGCGCCTCCCCATGTGGCTAAAACGCAGACGAAGCTACGCGCCGCCGACCGCGCCTGTCAAGCATCATTCCATTTCTCTTCTCTCCGAGTTCGCGCCGCCGCTCTCTGCGTCGTTTGACCTGTGCGGTCATTTCACGTTAATATCATTTTCGAACAAGCGTTCGAATAAATAACAGAGCAGTTCGGCAATCAAATACACGTTGACCAGAATCAGGATTTTTAATGATTAACTTTGAGACATCGCCTGTGGGGTATAAACATTGGAAGCTCGCCATCGACGGCGCAATAGCCACGCTCACCATGGATGTGCAGGAAGACGAGACGTTGAACGACGGCTATAAACTCAAGCTCAATTCTTACGACTTGGGTGTGGACATTGAACTGGCCGACGCCGTTCAGCGCCTACGCTTTGAACACCCGGAAGTGAAAGCCGTCGTCATCACGAGCCTCAAGCCGCGAATTTTTTGTGCGGGCGCGAACATTTACATGCTCGGCGCTTCGCCGCACGCCTTCAAGGTCAACTTCTGCAAATTCACTAACGAAACCCGCTGCTCAATCGAAGACGCTTCCGCCAATTCCGGCCAACGCTACATCGCTGCCTTGAACGGCACGGCATCGGGTGGCGGCTATGAACTCGCCATCGCCTGCGACGAAATCTTTCTAGTCGATGACGGCAACTCCGCCGTTTCCCTTCCCGAAGTTCCCCTGCTCGGCGTGCTGCCCGGCACGGGCGGGTTGACTCGTCTCGTTGACAAACGCAAAGTCCGCCGCGACCGCGCCGACGTGTTCTCCACCCTCGCCGAAGGACTCAAAGGCAAGCGCGCGAAAGAGTGGGGCTTGATCGATGGTTATTTCCCGACCAGCAAATTTCAGGATGGGGTGGCCGCGCGTCTCAAAGAGATCGCCGAAGCAGACGGGCAGAAGCAGGATGCGAAGGGCATCAAACTCAACCCGCTCGAAGTCGAAGCGACCGGGAACGGACGCGATTACAAATACGTCAGCTTCAAATTGAATCGCGAGGAGCGCACCGTCGATTTGGTCGTGCGCGGCCCCGAAGCAAACTTGCCGACGACCGCCGCAGAGATCGAGAAGCTCGGCGATGCTTATTGGCCGCTGCAAGCGTACCGCGAATTGGACGACGCGCTCTTGCATCTGCGCGTCAACGAATTAGAGATCGGCCTTGTCTGTCTCCACACTGAGGGCGACATCGACAACGTTCTCGCCGTCGATCAAACGCTCGTCGCGAATAAAGATCACTGGCTCACACGCGAGATCATTCTCAACATGGCGCGCGTGCTGCGTCGCCTCGATCTGACGGCCAAGAGCTTCTTCGCCCTCGTCGAGCCGGGCAGTTGCTTCGCCGGCAATCTCCTTGAACTGGCGCTCTCGGCTGATCGCACTTACATGCTGAACAGCCCCGACGAAAAAGTTGAGATCGCGACGAGCGAACTGAATGCCGGCGCGCTGCCAATGAGCAACGGTCTGACGCGCCTGCAATCGCGCTTTCTCGCCGAACCCGAAAAGGCCGAAGAAGTTCTCGCGCACGAAGGCCGCTTCGACACCGAAGCGGCGGAAGAAGCCGGACTCGTTACCTTCGCCCCCGATGACCTCGATTGGGAAGACGAAATCCGCGTCGCCGTCGAAGAGCGCACCTCGCTCTCGCCCGACGCGCTGACGGGGATGGAAGCCAGTTTGCGCTTCGCCGGCCCCGAAACGATGGATACTAAAATTTACGGGCGTCTGACCGCTTGGCAAAACTGGATTTTCCAACGTCCCAACGCCACAGGGCCGCAAGGCGCGCTGACCAACTACGGCCAGCCGACGCAGGCGCAGTTTGATTATAAGAGAACTTAAGAAGACAGGAGATCGCGAATGGCCGCCAGCAAAAAGAAGTGTCCTGACTGCGGAGAAGAGATGGTCGAAGGGTTCATCCTTGACATGACCTATGGCAGCCAACTCGTTCCCCGTTGGATCGAAGGGCGGCCGGAAGAGTCGTTCTGGACAGGGGTCAAAGCGAAAGGCAAAGAGTGTCGTTCCGTCGAAACATATCGCTGTATTAAGTGTGGCTTGCTCAGGTCATACGCTAACATGGAAGTTGCTCCGCCCTCAATCTGGGGAACATAATTTTGCTTATACTGGCAGGAGGTAATCATGCAGCTTTACGAACGTATTCCTAACAACGTCAATCTCGCGGAAGACAAGCGCCTGCAACGCGCGCTGGAGAATTGGCTGCCGAACTATCTGGATTGGTGGCGCGAGATGGGACCAGAGGGGTTTCAGGAAAAGGAAGTCTATCTCCGCACCGCGATTAGCGTGCATCCGGATGGGTGGGCGCACTTCGATTATGTGAAGATGCCGGATTACCGTTGGGGCATTTTCTTGAAGCCCGCCGTGCAGGATGCGAAAGTCGGTTTCGGTGACAACACGGGGCAGCCCGCTTATCAGGAAGTGCCGGGCGAGTTTCGCAACTCTTTGCGCCGCATCATCGTCACGCAGGGCGACACCGAGCCGGCTTCCGTCGAGCAACAGCGCGAACTCGGCAAGACCTGTCCTTCACTCTACGACTTGCGGAATCTCTTTCAAGTGAACGTCGAAGAAGGCCGCCATCTGTGGGCGATGGTTTATCTGCTGCACCGCTACTTCGGGCGCGACGGGCGCGACGAAGCCGAAGAG
>JALZKK010000296.1 GCA_030859285.1 Acidobacteriota bacterium
CAGAGGGACTGAAGATTTGAAACTTGCGCGCCGAGGAGTCCTTGCAGTTGCACGAGCGGAACGGGAGCGTCGGCGAGCCATGTCGTCGGGCAGACGCCGCAGCGCGTGCAGTTGCTCACCGAAGGGCAGGGCGCGGTTGACTTGGCGATCTGCGCGCGCCCATGTTCTTGTTCGAGGAAAGAGCGCGAGAGACCGGCATCGACGATCTCCCACGGCATGAACTCTTCGTAACTGCGCGCGCGGCTCGTGTGGAAAGCGGGATCACAGCCGGTCTCTCGCAATGCCGCCGGTAAATCTCCATCTAAACGCGCCATTGCTTCAATGACGCGGGCGACTGTCCGATCACCGGAAGAGAATAACGCTTGCTCGTGCGCGATCCGCGCCGACATCGCGCGCACTTCGACGTTCGGAATGCGCGCGAGTTGCTTACACACCCACTTCAAACGCCGTTTCAACTCGCGCTCTTCGCAAATCGGCTCCCACTGAAACGGCGTGTTCGGCTTCGGCACAAAACCGTTTAAGGCCGGGATGATCTTGCCCGCGCGCCCGAAACGCTGACCGGCTTCGAGCATTCTGTCTTTAATCCGCTCGACGAGACGGACCATCTCTTCGAGGTCTTCATCGGTTTCGGTCGGTAGGCCAACCATCAGATAAAGTTTGATCGTCAACATTCCCCGGTCAAAGACCGCGCCGCAGATGTCCACGATCTCGTCGTTGGTCAAATTCTTATTGATGACTTTCCGCAAACGATCCGAGCCGGTCTCCGGCGCGACCGCGATCTGTTGATCCTTCGATTCGACGAGCGCATCCAGCAATTCATCCTCGATCTGATCCAGCCGCAACGAAGAAACCGAGATGCGGTAGTTCATCTCGCGCAAGCCACGCAGTATTTCGCTGATCTCAGGATGATCGCAGACCGCAGTCGAAACCAACCCGATCTTATCGGTCTTCTTGCGCCACGCGGCGGCTTTCGCCAGAATATCGCGGGCCGGCACGACGCGCGGCGGCCAATAATTAAAACCCGCCCAACAGAAGCGGCAGCCTTGCGAGCAACCGCGCGAAATCTCGATCAAAAACCGCTCGCCCATCTCCGCCGCAGGGGACCAGATGACGGTTGAAGGCGCAAAGATTTCTTGAGCGCGCAGCTTCTCAGCGATTTCGACTTCTCCGCGCCGCATTGCGCGACGCAGACTGCCTTCCTTCGGATTCTCCGCCGCCACCGCGCGCCCAACGCGCACCGGCACGCCCGGCTGCTTCGGCGTGTACGCTTCAATCGCGCCGTCCGCGCGGTACGCCACTTCATACAGCGACGGCACATAGAACCCGCGCCCGCGCCGCGCCAACGCGCGCAGCAAATCCTCTTTGGTCCCCTCGTTCTCAAAGATCGCATCGACGAACTGCGGCACGAGAATCTCGCCCTCGCCGACGCCGATCACATCCGTAAAATCCGCAATCGGCTCCGGGTTCAAAAACGACGCCGCGCCGCCCATCAAGATGAACGGATCATGCTCTGTCCTCTCTCTTGACCACACCGGTACGCCGCCGAGCTTCAACATCCGCGCCATATTCAGATAGTCGGTCTCGAAAGAGATCGAGAACGCGACCACGTCGAAATCGCGCACCGGCATCTGCGTCTCTAAAGACAAGAGCGGCGTCCCGGTCTTCTCATACTCGCGCAATTCCGCCTCGTCCGGCAAAAACGCACGCTCGCACGCCACGTCGGCAATGTTATTGAAGATTTCGTAAACGGAATGAAAACCCAGATTCGCCATCCCGACCGCATACACGTTCGGGTAACACAAAGCGACGCGCAACGCCGCCCCGCGCTTGACGATGTAACCTTCCTCGCCCGCGAGCTTGCGTTTATAACTTTCGGAAATTCTCTTCATAAAATAGAGGATAGAGGACAGAGGTTAGAGGTTAGTGAAGGCCAGTGAGTTGTCTTTTCACTGCCCTCTATCCTCTCCCTTTTACTGCCTTGTGCTTTCCAAAAACGCTTTCAACTTCCGCGAGCGCGAAGGGTGGCGCAGCTTGCGGAGGGCTTTGGCTTCAATCTGGCGGATGCGTTCGCGGGTGACGGCGAAGTGTTGGCCGACTTCTTCGAGCGTGTGTTCGGAGCCGGTCGTGCCTAAGCCGAAGCGCATCTTGATCACTTTCTCTTCGCGCGGCGTCAGTGTCGCTAATACTTCGTCCGTGATCTCGCGGAGGTTCGAGGCGACGACGGCATCCGCCGGGTTCAGGATCGACTTGTCTTCGATGAAGTCGCCCAAGTGCGAATCTTCCTCTTCGCCGATGGGAGTTTCCAGAGAGATCGGTTCTTGCGCGATCTTCAAAACCTTCCGCACTTTCGACACGGGGATGTCCATCTTGCGGGCGATCTCTTCACTCGTCGGTTCGCGGCCCAATTCTTGGACAAGGGCGCGCGAGGTGCGGATCAGTTTGTTGATAGTCTCGATCATGTGGACGGGAATGCGGATCGTGCGAGCTTGATCGGCAATCGCGCGCGTGATCGCTTGGCGAATCCACCACGTCGCGTATGTGGAAAATTTATAACCGCGCCGCCACTCGAACTTATCGACGGCCTTCATCAAACCGATATTGCCTTCTTGAATGAGATCGAGAAATTGCAGGCCGCGATTGGTGTATTTCTTTGCGATGGAAACGACGAGGCGGAGGTTGGCTTCAATCAGCTCGCTCTTGGCCTGCGCGGTTTGATATTCGCCGACGTTGATCGTTTGCAGCGAGCGTTTGAGATCGACGGGCTGAATGAAAGTCTCGATCTCGATCTGCTGGAGCTTGCGGCGTGCGTTCGTGATGAAGCGCTTGTATTCGCGTTCTTCCTCCGGCTTGAGGCGCTTGCGGATCAGCCGCTCGCTGTATTTTTCGATGTCGCGCTCGGCGGCGCGAATCTCCTTGACGAGCTGGCGGATGGAATTGATCAGGCGTTGGCGCGCACGCTCGGTCATGCTCAACTGCCCGATCTCTTGCGCGATCTCCAGACGGACGCGCGCGACCTTACGCTTGAGGCGCAGCAGTTTTTTCGACTTTTTGCCGCGCATGAGCTTCTGCTCGGCGCGCAGCTTCTCCCATTCTTTGAGGCCGGCTCTAAACCCCTTGCGGATGTTCGCGATCCCTTCGAGCGTCCATTGATAATACTCTTCGACCTTATCTTCCTGCCCGGTCAATTCGGCCTGATCGGAGAAGGTCACGACTTCGCGGATATTAATCTGTCCCACCCCTAACTCTTCGCCGATCTTGATCAGCTCAGAGACGGCAATCGGCGAGCGCGAGATCGCCTTCCGCGTTTTCAGTTGCCCGCGCTCGATCCGTTTCGCGATGGAGACTTCGCCCTCGCGCGTCAAGAGCGGCACGACGCCCATCTCGCGCAAGTAGAGGCGCACCGGATCGTTGGTCTTGTCCAACACGCCCGCCGAGAGATCAAGCTCAAGGTCTTCGTCGGAGAGGTCTTCATCGTCGGGCGACGCGACCGCCGCCGCCTGTTCGAGCAGTCGCTCGTCCGAATCGGCGATGGCAATTTTCGCGCCGTCCAGCTTTTGCAGCACGTCCTCGATGTCGTCCGGCGACACGATATTATCCGGCAACTCGCGATTGAGATCGTCGAACGTGAGATACTTCTTATCGCCGCCCAACTCCAGCAGGCGTTGCATCACATCGTCTTGGTCTTTCTCTTCCATGCTCACCAATTCACCAGAGAGGATTTTTGATTTGCGATTGCTAGGAATACCGAACTTGAGCATTTTGCTTTGCGCTCCTGAAACGGCGTCATTATTACAAGCCCAACCTTCGTTCAGCCACGCTCTATAAAATCTGAAATTTCAAATCTCAAATTTGAGATCACAAACGTCAAATCGCAAATCAAAAATCTAAAATCAAAAATTTATTGCCGCGCCGCGTCCCCCCACGACAGTTGCAGGGCGCTGCGCCGCTTGGTCCATTCGAGATTTTCCAAAATCAACTGATCGCGCCGCGCTTCGTCGCCCGCGCGCTCAGCGGCGGCGATCTCTTGCGCCAACTCTTTCAAACGCCGCTCGACGCGCATTAAGCGTAGCGTCGTCAAGCAGCTTTCCGCTTCGGCCAGCACGTCGTCTTCAGCTTCGCCCTCGACCCGCGCCGGCTCGCTCCACCACAGCAACGCGACGAGCTTCGAGGCTTCTTCATCGCCTTCCATACGCGCGCTCAACGAATCGAAATCAACGTCCGCGCCGGCGGCTTGTAATTCCTTGAGAGCTTGAAAGACACGCGCCGTCGCCAGTTCCGCATAGTCGCCCTCTTCCACATGCGGCAACACGATCTCGCGCAGTTCCGCGTCGTGAATTAACAACTCAAGCAGCCGCTGTTCGGCGACGGTCGGCGGCGCGCTCTCGGCGCGGACGATCTTCTGCTGCACTTCCGTGCCGCCTTTGTCATTCGTCAGCGGGGCGTTCTGCCGCACGTTGCGCCATAGCTCTTGACGCAAAGACGGCTCTTCGATCCTGAGCGCGCTCATCGTCATGTCAAAATACTCGCGCTTTTGCACCGGATTGCGGACGGCACGGACGAACGGGAGCGCCTCCTCGACCGCTGCGGCCTTGTCCGCCGGGCGGTGAAGATTGCGCTCCCTGAGCGCCTGATCGAGTACGAATTGGATGTAGGAAAGGGCCGCGCCGCGCCGCTCGTGATACGCCTCGACGCCGCGGGCGCGGATAAATTCATCCGGGTCGGTATTGTCCGGCAACACCAAAACTTTAATCTCGAAATCTTCCGCCAGCAGCGTCTCAATCGCGCGCTGCGCCGCTTTAACCCCCGCCTTGTCACCATCATAGTTGACGACCACGCGCCGCGCAAACCGCCCCAACAATTTGGCCTGCTCCGGCGTCAAAGCCGTGCCGAGACTCGCCACCGCGTTCCGCACCCCGAACTGATACGGCACGATCAGATCGAGATAACCCTCAACTAAGATCGCAAACTTTTTCTTCCTGATCTCCTCGCGCGTTTGATGCAGCCCGTACAAGTGCCGCCCCTTCGTGTAGCAGGCCGTCTCTGGCGAGTTCAGATACTTCGGCTCGCCCGTCGCCAACACCCGCCCGCCAAACGCGACCGGCCTGCCCTGCGCGTCCAACACCGGAAAGATCAACCGCCCGCGAAACCGATCATAAAAACCGCCCGCGTCTTTTTTAACAACCAACCCGCTCCGCTCAATCTGCAACGCACTCGCACCCTTCTTCTTTAAGTACAAACTCAGCGCATCCCAACTATCCGGCGCATAACCCAAGCGAAACTTCCGCCGCGTCTCTTCAGAGATGCCACGCCCCTCGATGTATTCCCGCGCCGCACGCGCTTCCGCGTCCCCCTCGTCCAACTGCTGCTCCCACCATTCCAAAGCCCACCCATTCAACTCGACGACTTCATCCGCTTCTTTCCGCCGCGACTCAAAACGCTGGTCCTCTGCCATCTGCGGCAGCGGAACATTCGCCTTCTCCGCCACAATCCTGATCGCTTCCGGGAACGACACGCGCTCCATCTCCATCACGAAGTTGAAGACACTTCCTCCCTTTTGGCAGCCGAAACAGTAGAAAATATCCTTTGCCGGATTGACCGAAAACGACGGCGTCTTCTCCTGATGAAACGGGCAACACGCCATCCAATTCGCGCCCTTCTTCTTCAACGACACATAGTCGTTAATCACGCGCACGATGTCGGCTTGGCGACGGAGATCGTCAATGAATGTTTGTGGGAACCGCATGGCCTGATGACTGTTGAGCTTTTAGCTTTTAGACGGTTGAGAAAATCTGTCGGGGCAAAGATCACGGGCAGCAGAACAACGCGCACCCTGACAATCGGCAGTTCTACCTTTGCGTAAATTTCGCAATCGAGAGCGCAGTTTTTAGTTTATCGAAGCTGTGACGCGCTGAACAAGTCCGTCAACAGCTTTGTTTTCAATCCAACGCGCGACGATTACAATGTCGTTTTCCGCGTCAACGTAGACGACGTTGGTTCCGTTGCCGACGTGCGCGAAAGCGGAAGCCGGCGCGCCCGGCAGATATTTTTTGTCGGTGTTCAAAAAATAGTTCATGAAGCCGTAAGTCGGTTGCGCGGCGGTTGGCGTCGTCGCCATTCGTAACCACTCTTCGGAGAGGATTTGCTTGTCGCGCCACTTCCCGCGCCGCAATGTCAAATACCCGAACCGCGCCATGTCACGGGCGTTGATAAACATCCCGCCACCCCAATGCCCGCCGCCGCTCACAGATTGCATGATCGCGCCGTCCATCACGACGAACGAATTTTCGTAGCCGCTCCAACGCCAAGTGTTTGACGCGCCGATTTCGTCCATCACGTTTTCTTTAAGGACTTGCGGCAATGGCCGCCGCCAGACGTTGAGCGCGGCGAGCGCGAGGACGTTAACGCGCACGTCGTTATACTCGTACACACCGCCGGGTTCATTGCGTTTGCGGTCGAGCCACTCCGACGGATTTTGCGCCGGCCTGTCCGCCCAATCCGGTTTGCCCCACAGTGTGCCTTCCCAATCGCTCGTCTGCCGGAGCAGACTGTCCCAAGTGATTTTGCGGTTATGCTCGGTCTCAAACAATTCGAGCAGAAGCGGCGATTTGCCGAATCTTTCCGCGTTGTCGTATTTGAGATTCGGTTGATGAACGGTGACGGGCGATTGGTAGTCACGAGCCTTGTCTTGCAGACTGCGGATCATTCGGCGGTCGTAAGCCAATCCGACAACCGTGGAGAGAAAACTTTTCGTGACGCTGAAGGTCATGTCAACACGGTGTGGCTCGCCCCATTCGGCGACGAGATAACCATTCCGCAAAATGATTCCGGTCGGCTCGCCGCGCGGCTTGAACGCCCCGACGGCTTCCCCGAACGGCTCGCGCCCGAACGTTCGATAATGCGCCATCTCCAAATCGCGCGGCGCTTTCGACTCGCTGGCGACGGCAAAGGCAACCGCCTCTTTCAAGCGGTCGGCGTTCATCCCGACCTGCTGCGGCGTGCGCCGCTCCCAACCTTCGCCCGCGTCCGGGTAATAAACTTGCCGCGCGTTCGTCGCGGTCGAACCCGTTTGTCCGAGAAGGCACGATTCCGACGACAAGGCCGGAACGAACAGCAGAAAAGCAATTACTCGAAGCAAAAAAAAGATTCGCTGTCTATCATCCGAAAGCCTGATTTGACTTTTTCCACCTGCGAAGCACAGAGTCGGCAAGGCTGTCGCAACTCTTCTCTTCGCGTATCGGCAAAAGACTCTCATTTTCCTATCCCCTAATTTTATTGCCGCAATTCTACAACCGTCGCGCCCGCGCCGCCTTGATCGGGCGGGGCCGGCTCGAATTTGGCGACGTGCGGATGAGTGCGTAAGTGTTCGTGGATGGCGCGGCGGAGCGCGCCCGTGCCGTGGCCGTGAATGATGCGGACGAGGGAAAGGCTATGGAGGTATGCTTCATCTAAAAATTTGTCTACTGCGTCAACGGCCTCGTCAGTGGTGCGCCCGATAAGGTTGAGTTCTCTGTCCGGCTCTTGCTTTGATTGCGCGAGGCGGACTTGGGTGGAGCGTTTCTCGGCCATTTGTTCGAGACGGAGCGCGCCGCTGCGAATGGCGTCGGACTTCTGAGGGACCAGTTCAACGAGTTCGAGGTTGTTGAGTTTCTCTCTCAGGCGCAGCGAGCCGACGCGGACTTCGGCCTCGCCGTTGTTGAGGCGTTCGACGACGCCGACTTGTCCGAAAGTGCGAAGGCGCACGGTGTCGCCTTTGGCGATGTCGCGGGGCGCGGCGACAGCTCTGTATTTCGCGCCACCGGAAGTTGCAGGCGTGCGCGTCTCCTGCTCGCGCTCTTGGCGGACGACGCGAATGCCGCCGGGATGTTCAGTCAGGTTGGAAGCGGCGGCGGGGCGCGCCTTGGCGGTTTGCTTTTGGGCTTCGCGGCGGAGTTCGGCGGCGCGTTTTTCGGCTTCGCGTTCGGCGCGCAGGCGCGTGGCGCGATCCTCGATCTGTCCGATCAATTCTTGCGAACGCCGCTCGAAATCGGCGAGGCCGGCGCGCAGTTCGCGCTCGAAATCGTGTTGGCGTTCCTGCTCGCGGCGTTGCGCTTCGCGGTCGAGCGCGGCGTATCGCTCGGCGACGGCGGCGCGCTCTTCTTCCAAAGCGCGGCGGAGGGCTGTGGCCTCTTCGGACTCGCGCTTGATACGTTTGAGATATTCAGCAGCAGCGAGCGCGGATTCGTCCACATGCGCGGAGGCCGCCGCGACGATCTCTTCCGGAAAACCGAAACGGCGCGCGATGTCGATGCCCGAAGACGCGCCGGCCAAGCCGACGAGTAATCGATAGGTCGGCTCTAGAGTCTTCTCGTTGAATTCGACGCTCGCGTTGATCACGCCGTCCTCGTTCGCGGCGTATTGCTTGAGGCCGCTGTAATGCGTCGTCGCGATGACGTGCGCGGCGCAGTTGTGCCGGAAATGATCGACGACGGCGACGCCGAGCGCGGAGCCTTCTTCGGGGTCTGTCCCTGTGCCGACTTCGTCGAGCAGAACGAGCGCGGGCGACTCGCACAATTCGATCATGCGGCTGATATTGGCGACGTGCGCGGTGAAGGTTGAGAGGTTCGCGGCGAGCGATTGGCGGTCGCCGATGTCTGCGAGTATTGAACGATAGAGCGGCACGCGCGCCTGTCGCGCCGGAACGTGCAGGCCCGACAAGGCCATCAGAGAGAGCAGCCCGGCGGTTTTTAACACGACGGTTTTGCCGCCCGCGTTCGCGCCGGAGATGATCATCACGGGACGCTCTGCGTCGAGCGCGAAACTCACGGGGACGACCGCGCCGCGCGTCTCTGTTTGGGCGCGCAAGTTTTCTTCAAGCAGCGGGTGGCGCGCTTCCGTCAATTCCAATGTGCGCGACTCGTCATCGACTTCCGGCTCGACGCAATTGAAAGTTTTCGACAGCGCGGCTTTCGCGCCGATGAAATCCAATTCGGCAATCGCATGAGCCGCCAGCTCCAGTGCCGGCAATTCGCGCCGCATCTCGTCCGTCAGCGTCAAGAGAATGCGCGTGATCTCGCGCTCTTCCGTCTCGCGCAAATTCTGTAAGTCGTTGTTGCTCTCAATCGTCTCCAACGGCTCGATGAAAACTGTCTGGCCTGAAGAAGAGAAGCCGTGCGCGACGCCGCCCACGCGCCCGCGATGATCCGCGCGGACGGGAATCACGAAACGGTCGTTCCGCACCGTGACTAGGTTGTCTTGAATCGCCTCTTCCGCACGGCGCATCAAGCCTTCGAGCGAGCGCGTGATCTGAGAGCGCAGCCGGTTAATTTCATGGCGAATCCGCGCCAACTCAGGACTCGCCCGATCATCCAACTCGCCGCTCGGCAGAATCTTCGACGTGACGCGCGCCGCCAAGCTGTACAACTCGCGCGGCAACTCTGCCACCAACTCCCACAACACGGGCGTGGCCTCGCGCTCTGCCTGAATCCGCGCTCGCGCCTCGCCGGCTTGCTCGCACAGCCGCGCCAATTCCAACAGCGGCAGCGCGTCGAGCAGCGCGCCTTCGATCCGCAGACGCGCCAGCGACTCCGCCGGATCGCTCAATTCCGAGAACGACCAGCCCGCCCCGCGCCGCCTGAGTTCCACGCACTCCGACACGGATTGCAAAGCGCGCCGCACGGCCTGAAGATCAGAGAGCGGCGCGAGCGCATCGACGCGCGCGCGACCCATCGGCGTCTGCGCCCCGCGCCGGACGAGCGCACGCAAGTGGTCATATTCGAGGACTGAGAATGCCTGTTCGTGCATCATAAAAGCAGTGACGAGTGACAAGTGACGGGTGACGAGTGCAAAACTCTGACGGGGCCGCTTGTCGCTTTTCGTTTGGCAACATCTTAACATCTGCCGGCGTGGGTGGGAAAAAGTGCATCTTGTCAGGAGA
>JALZKK010000301.1 GCA_030859285.1 Acidobacteriota bacterium
ATCTTGATCTGCATCGGATAGCCGAGCCAGCCGAAGATGTCGATGCTGTCCCAGCCTTCCTTGTTGTCGCCGCGCGGCGGGTAGTAGTTGATGCGGACGACGTGCGAGAAATCTTTGTAGAGCGACGGATAGACTTCCGGTTGCAGGATGTGTTCGAGGACGGAGAGCTTTGATTCTTCTTTAGTCTTAAACGATTCGGGATCGTCGAGGACCTCGCCGTCACGGTTGCCGAGGATATTGGTCGAGTACCAGCCGTGCAAGCCCAACATGCGCGACTTTAAGCCGGGCGCGATGATCGTCTTCATCAACGTCTGTCCCGTCTTGAAATCTTTGCCGCAGACGGGGACGTTATTCTGCTCGGCTAACTTCACCAGAGCCGGAACGTCCACAGTCAGATTCGGCGCGCCGTTGGCGAAGGGGATGCCGGACTTCAAAGCGGCGTAAGCGTAGATCATCGAAGGTGCGATTGATTTGTGGTTGTCGCGCATCGCTTGTTCAAACGATTTCAAGTTGCGGTGGACGGCGTGCGGCTTGAGGAAGATTTCCGTCGAGGCGGCCCAGATCATGACGAGGCGGGCGCACTTGTGCTTGCGTTTGAACTCGGCGATCTCTGCGATCAGTTGCTCGGCCAACTCCAACTTGTGCTTGCCTTCTTTGACGTTCGCTCCGTTGAGGCGCTTGACGTAACTCTGCTCGAAGACGGCTTTCATCGGTTTGATTTTCTGGAGTGGAGTTTTGAGTTGCGCGAGCAGTTCTTTCTCCAAGACGCCCGCGTGCATCGCCGCCTCGTAAGCCGATTCAGGGAAGATGTCCCACGCGCCGAAGACGAGATCGGTCAAGTCCGCGAGCGGAACGAACTCGTTAATCTTTGGGACACGATTCTCGGTGCGCTTGCCGAGGCGAATCGTTCCCATCTGCGTCAGGCTGCCGACTGGCTCGGCGAGTCCTGCCTTGATGGCTTCGACGCCCGCGATGAAAGTAGTGCTGACCGCGCCCAAGCCGACGAGCAGGACACCTAACTTGCCTTTCGCCGGCGCGATCTCTGTTCCTTTAGCTACCGCCATGATGTGTGATTCCTCCGCAATAGAAAATATGTGAGGCAGCATAGTTGAGCGCGCGCGGGGCGTCTCGTCATTTCTTGCCTAAGTTTAACGGCGGATTGCGCTTTTGCGAGTATCTATAAAGAAAATGATTGAGCCACGAATGAACACGAATGAGACGGAGACAGAAACAAAAAGTTACTCCTCAGTGGATGCCGATATTTTTCGTGCCAATTCGTGTTCATTCGTGGCTCACTTTTTCTTGAGGTGTATAAAGAGCTTCGCGGAAAGCGCGCGGCGTTAGTCCATTGGCTTGGCGAAAGGCTTTGCCGAAGTGGCTGGAACTCGCGTAGCCGACGCGCGTGCTGATCTCTGTGATAGAGAGATCGGTAGTGGCGAGCAATCGTTGTGCGCGCTCGATCCGCAAGGCCGCGAGATAAGCGTGCGGCGAAGCGCCGGTGACTTTTTTGAAGAGGCGAGAGAAGTGGAAAGGCGAGAGATACGCGGCGGCAGCCAATTCTTCGAGCGGTAGTTCGCGTTCGAGTTGTGCGTGCATCAACTCAACGGCGCGGCGCAGGCGTCGATCCACGAGGCCGGCGCGCGAGAGTTCCAACTCGTCCGAGCGGCGGATGTTAGCGTAGCGGCGCAGCAGATACACCGTCCCTTGCTCCATGAGAGCGGCGATCACGATCTCACGTCCCGCTTCGGCGGCGCGCAGTTCATCAGCGAGATCACGCGCGATGCGCGCCAGTCGCTCGTCGCCCGCGATGGACTGAGTGGGGAAAGTAATTTCGGCATCAGCGCGAGTGAGGCGCGCGCGCACCGCGCAATCGAGAATAAAAGCGGGCGCGAGCGAAGCCAAAATAAAGTGCGCCTGTTGCCCCGACACTTTCAACGTCTGTCCCGGCGCGGCGAGGATTGCGCCCGGCGCTTTTAGCTCTCGCTCTGGCTCGCCGCCCTCGCTCCACCAGAAGAGCGCTCCTTCCAACAACAGTAACGCCGTGTAACTCAGCCGCGCCGCGCTCGCCCACTGCACGCGCGGCGGCGCGCTCCGGTAGTGGAGCGTGTAATGTTCATGCACGAAAATTCTATCGCCTGCGGACGCGGAATCGGCCATGTCTCTTTATTTAACGAGCGCTGCACAGAGATACGCCGGATGATTCGTGATCAGCGCGTGCAAGCCGAGCTGTCGCGCTCGCTCGATCCAAGACGGATGATCGACCGTCCACACGACGACGGGCAAGCCGGCATCCACCGCTGCCCGCACAATGCGGCGCGAGATGAGCGTGCGTTGCAACGCCAATTCGTCCGCCCCGACAGCGAGCGCACGCGCCACGATTTTACCGGGATGCGGCAGCGGCTTCGTCAGCCGCCGCTCGAACAATGCAGCGGTGCGAATCTCCGGCGCGAGTTGTTTGACTTCCCGGATCGCCGACAATTCAAAGCTCTCAATAATTGAACGGCTGGCCGTGTCGCATTCACGAATCACTTTCACCGTTGCCGCCGCGAGCGCGCACGCTTCACGCGGCGCGCACTTCAGTTCGACATACAGCGTGCGGCAACGCGGAGCGATCTCGCTCAACACTTGACGGAGCGTTGGCACACACTCGCGCGCGTACTCATCACGGGCGCGCGCCGGGAAACGTCGATTGAACCAAGAACCGACATTGATCTCACTCAGCTCTGAAGAATTGAGCGCGGCTACCGCTCCGTCTTGCAAGGCTGTGCGTTTGAGCGTCGCGTCATGGATCACGATTGGCACGCCGTCGCGCGCAAGCCGCACATCGAACTCGATGCCGTCCGCACCATCATCCAACGCGTGCGCGAACGCCGCCAGAGTATTCTCCGGCGCGACGGCGGAAGCCCCTCGATGGCCGATGATGAGAGGAAGCATTTATAGAGCTATAAGGAGAACAGTGAACGGGATAGCGTTAAGATTGATACGGCGTCGTGAGGCGTCATACGGCATGATAGATCTGCGTCACTGCAACCAAGATGGTTTCTTCAGCCAGAGCTTCAACTGCTACTTGTTTTAACTCATCAGCGTAACGAGCCACATTCTCAAAATTGGTGGACAATGCCAGAGGCAAATCTGTGTAGATTAAATTGATGCGGTCTGGCGTTTTCACGCCCGCGTGAGAAAGATAATTACCATCAAGCCCGCGGACAATCGTGCAACCTCCAAACGCATATGTAAACTCTTCCTCGAAAGATAGAAGTAGATTGCGATAGGCAGCCGCCGGTAAATCAGGAATGTACACTTCAACTCTTACCCGTTCGAGCAGTGGCAAGGAATCGCTCCTTCCGTTTGGAGAATTCTTTCATACGCTTCAAGGCTTCCTTCTCCGATACAACGGCACGCGGTGGGCGTTCAACTTTAAGTTCTTTAACAGCTTTCAGCTTTTTCATAATACCTCCACAGCCATTTTCTTATTTCTGAGGAATATGTCAACGCAGCCGCCCACCTACCCACATTGTGTGTTCTGTGCCTTCTACCGTCCGCTGCTCGCCGTTCTTTCCTGAGTCCCGAAGATTCGGTAGTCGATCTCGGCGAAGAGGTTATCGCGCCGTTCGATCTCGGCCAGTTGCTCTTGGTTGATCTCTCCGCGTTCGAGTTGTTCGGCGAGGGCGTTGAAGCGGCGGATGTGTGAGCGGAAGCGGCGGGTGGCGTATTCGACCGTCGTGCCTTGATAAATCTGGAAGGCCCAGTCGCTCGCTTGCGCGAGCAAGAGTTCGCGCGCTGCTTGGTTGAGCGCGCGGCGAGTTAAGTCGTTCGCAATTTCGGCGTGGCGGTTGGCAAGCGCGGTCATCCGCGTCTCGGCGGCGCGTTGGTGCGGGTACATCCAAGCGTTGCCATCGTTGAGCCAGACTTTGTAATAGCCTTCCGCACCCCATGAAGAAGGCGAGAGTTGCTGTGTCTGGAGCGGCTCTCGCATGTCGAGATAGTCGCCGGGGGTGACGCTCGCGATCTCTGTGCGGCGTTCTTGCAGTTGCCGAAACACGAAGTCGAGGAATTGAACCCCTTCGTACCACCAATGGCCGAACAACTCCGCATCGTAGGGCGAGACGATGAGGGGTGCGCGTTGGTTGAGCAACGGTTTAGTGCGGGCGGCTTGTTTGATCCGCTCACCGACGAAATGCTCCGCATGGACGCTCGCGCGGCTGCGTGCGATGGGTGGGCTGTACGGCTCTTTCTGCTCTTGCGGCACGTCGCGTCCGGTGATGCGGTGAAATTTCAGGCCGAGATGCCGCCGCTGGCCGTCGGCGTGGAGATGCGGCAGCAAGTATTCGTGCGGCGCGTCCCAACCGATGTCGCGGTAAAACTCGCGATAGTTGGGATCGCCGGGATAACCGATGATCGAACTCCACACCTGCTGGCTGGTTTCCATATCGCGCGCGAAGACGGCAATACCGTTCGGGCAACGCACCGGCGCATAGACGCCGTAGCGTGGACGCGGCTCACCATAGAGAAGAGCGTGCGTGTCGGCGATGAAGTATTCGATGCTTGACTCGGCGAGCAAATTTTCGAGGCCGGCAGTATAAGCGCATTCGGGGAGCCAGATGCCGCGCGGCCTGCGCCCGAAATGTTTGTGATAGTTGCGGATGGCGACCACCACTTGCGCGCGCCGCGCTTCCGTCGTCGAGATGAGCGGCAGAAAGCCGTGCGTCGCGCCGCACGTGATGATCTCAATCGCGCCTGCATTCTGTAGTTCACGAAAACCGCGCAAGAGGTCGCGGTGATAAATTTCATCCCACAGCCTGAGCGCACGACGTAGATTGCGGCGATACATGTGCGCGGCGGGAACGAACTGCGGCGACTCGTTGCGGTGTCGCGCGACTTCTTTGACCGCGAGCGCATACAGATTTTTCAGATGCCGAGTGTAACGCTCTTGCAGCAGCGGATCAGCGAGCATCTCGCAGAGCGTCGGTGAGAGATTCAACGTCAAGCGCGGGCGCACACCTTTCTGATGCAAAGCGGACAGGACAGCGAGCAACGGCAAATAGACTTCCGTGATCGCTTCGTAGAGCCAATCTTCTTCAAGAAATTCGGGATGCTCAGGATGGCGCACGAATGGCAGGTGCGCGTGAAGGATGAGACTGAAGAATGCATTCGGCACGGGGTAAGTTCAGTTCAAGCGGAAGGTGTATTCGTCACGAAGAAAGATTGAACCACAGAGAAGAAATGATGAATGATGAATGCGAAATGATGAATATAATGAAGCTCTGTCGCTATATTCATCATTCATCATTTCGCATTCATCGTTTCCCCTACAGCCATCGCCAACGCAGCATCGGCGGTCGCGAACTGGCTGACATGCTCGGCAGCCAATCGCGTGCTGCCCCGCCGGTCATGCTGGGGGACGGGATGCGAGAGACGCCGCTGGTCATGCTTGGTATCCAATTGCTTGCGCCGCCGAGCGGTTGACGCGCCGGGCCGGAAGGCAAGCTGCCAGCCGTCATGCTCGGCAGCCAGACGCGGGCGCGCCGTTGCGGTTGATGCACATCGCTGCCGCCCCACGCGGAGCTTGAGGCCGGGAGCAAAAACGGACGGAAGCTCAACGCGGAGAGCGCATCTTCGTCTTCATATTCCAACTCGAAGCCCAGCGTCTCACGCAAGAGTTCGAGCAGTCGCGCCGGTTCAAGCGCGACGCCTCTCTCCGCCGTGAGGGCTTCGAGCCATGCCATGAGGTTTGCAGAAAGCCGTGCGCGCACTCGCTCGAACTCTTCGCCGAAAGCAAGCGCGGAGATCAAATAGCGCAGACCGGCTAAATCTTCATCGCCGATGGTGGCTGCTGCCTGTCCGCCCGCCAAAGCCTGCGCGATGGTCTGCGTCCCGCCCGGCGTCGCGCCCGCTTCGTCTAAGCCTTCGAGCGCGACTTCGAGCGCGTCGCTCGCAAAGCCCGCTTCGTTCAGCACGCGCGCGAAGTCTGGCGCGGCGACGTGAAAATCCGCTTCTGTGGCGCTCAACTGCGAGACTCCGATTGGCGGCGTGCTGGCGATTTCCGAAGAGAGCAAGCGCACGAAGGGATAATCTTCGGCATAGAAACCGATGTCGGCGCGGTACGCTCCGCCGGGACGGACGGTGTACCAATGCGCGCGTCCGGGCGAGGCCGGGTGCGTGTCTTCTTCGCCGCTTTCGACAGCGACGAGACGCACGCCGGGCCGGTAGTGCGCGGCGGCATCGCCGAGAGCCTTCCTTAAAGTCTCAAACGGATCGCGTGCATGATTCCAGTAGAGAAAAAGTGTGTCGGGTGATTGAACGAGTAAGTGCACTTCATCGCGCGGCGCGAGTTCCGGCAGCGGCTCGTCAGGCGAGAGCGCGGCCAGCGGATCGACCGCCGGGGCAGGCCGCAACTCAATGGTTGAAATGACGATTGAGTTGCCAGAGTCGTCAGAGGCGAACAGAGACATGCCAGCGAATCCTTACAAATGACGGGCGGGCAGCAGCGAGGCCGGCGCACGCTTGCAGAAATGTTCAGAGCAGAGTGATTTGTAAGTGATCGCGCGCGCGGTGTCAACAAGGAGTTCAAAGTTCAAGGTTCAAAGTTCAAAGTCGAAAAAGTGCTTTATGACTTTGAACTTTGAACCTTGAACTTTGAACTTGGCGGCGAGACGCTTTTAAGTTTGATCTCAACCGTGCCGAGATCAGTGTCGATGCGTGCGCGGACGGGAAGGCGGCGGGCATCATCTGTGAGCCAGAGCGTCATCTGGCCTTGGCGTGGGAGCAGGCGTTGGTCGCCGAAGGCTTCGATGTCCACGCGCAGCGTCGGCGTCTTCTTGCCGAGAACAGTCTTCAGCATTTTCTTCTCGACGACTTTGATCGGGAGCGGAAAGACCTTGCCGCCGTCGCTCAACACGATCTCGAAGTTCTGTCCGACGGCGAGCGGGCGCGTGCGGAGATAGTAAATCGCGGACATGAAATCGTGCGTCGCGCCGCCCAGCGGCGAAGAGACGATTTTGGGCCGGCTCTGCGGATCATTCGGGTTGCGCTCTGTCCAAGTGATCTTGTCGTTGGCGCGGTCGAAAACGGCAACGCTCGTGCGGACGCGCTTGCCCTGCTCGTCAAGTTTATTAGTGGAGAGAACTGCGAACGAATCGGGATCGACGACGGATTCCATCACGAAATGAAAGTCGATGCCGAAGAGTTTGCGGAACCAACCTTTGGCTTTGGCATCGCCTTTGAAAAGAAATTGCGGAGTGTTCGCACTCGCCGGGGCCGGCGCGTTAATCGCGGTCGCCGTCTGAGTGTTAGTCCGCGCGCTGGTGAAACGAAACTCCACGATCTCAATGCCGCGCAACAAAAGCCTTGAGAACTCGCCTTGATAAATTAGTTCTTCGCTCGGCTCGAACGGAAGCGGCGCAGGTTTCGTGGTCGCGTCTTTGCCTTTGTCCGGGCTATCAAACGCGGCGGAGGCCGAAGCAAAGCAGGCCAACACCAACGCGCCGCACAGCACATAAACAATCAACGCGGTGAGAAAACGACGCGACATCTCAATCTTCATCTCCAAAAAGCCTTCAACGCTAACACGCCCCATGCGATCAATAATCCTAATGCGGCGCGATATTCACGATAGCGGAGATATAAATCCGGATCGAACTTGGACGCTTCCGCCTCCCCGTCCCGGTACGGCGTCAGTCTTGGAAAGAAGAGCGGGACAGCCTGTGCATAACGTCGATACTCTTCGCCGAATAACGCCGTCAGCGTCTTCGCTTCGACGCGCATGACCGGCAAATAGATGCCCAAAAACAGCAGCGCGAACGCCCCGCCCAAGAGCAGCCAGCGGCCCGCCGCGATGGTAAAGCCCAACCCCAAAATGAAGCTGCCCAGATAGAGCGGATTGCGCGTGAAAGCGTAAGGTCCAGAGACAGCGAGCGCGGTATTCTTTCTAATATGCCCCGCAGCCCACGCGCGCACCAGCAAGCCGCACAACGCCACCGCGCCGCCCACCGCCAGCGTCAACGGACGCGGGCGCGCCAGCAAAATAAAAGCCGCCGCGCACGCGAACCCCAGCGGCACGCGCCAACGCTGCATCCATGTCCCGCCTCTACGCAACTGTCACTTTCTCCAAGCTCTGCGCTGCTTTAACGCGCTTCAACCTTTCGCTCACAGCCGATAGCACGCTCTCAACTTCGATGTCCATGCACACCCACTCAGAGCAGGCGCGGCGGTGGCAGTTCGTCCGGCAATTGATGTCTGTGCGCTCGATGCAGATGTCCTCCGCTCGCGGCGAGCCATTGCGCCACCACTCGGTCGGGCCGAACAAGCCGACGATGGGCGCGCACGCCGCGACCGCCAGATGCGTCGGCCCGGTGTCGCCGCCGACATAGACCGCCGCGCGCTTTGCCAGCGCGAAATAACCTTTCAAGGAAAGACTCATCGCTCGCGCGACGTTTTGACGGCTTGCGCGCACGACCCGTTCCGCCAACTCTCGCTCGTCCGGCCCGTAAGTGACGAGCGAGCGCAATTCGTGTCGCGCCCACAGTTCATCGGCGAGCGCGCCGAAGCGTTCCGCGCTCCACAACTTCGTCGGCCAGCCGCCGCCGGGATTGAGAATCGCAAAACGTCCTCCCTCCTCACCCGCCGCCTCTTCCGCTTCGCGCTCATGCTCGCGCTTCAACTCAATTGGAAATTCAACCTCATCCGCTGCATCAGGCACAGCGATGCCGAGCGCAGCGGCGGCGAGCGATAGATTCTTTCTGATCACGTTGATATTGAGAGGAACGCGGACAGTCTTCGTCAATAAGAAGCGGCTCGCCGGTTCACGCAATGCTTCACGCGCGAAACCGTAGCGTCGCGGAGCGCCTGACAAACGAGCGATGGATGCGGATTTGAGAAGTCCCTGAAAGTCGATGGCCGTATCGAAGGCCGAGGCGCGTAGCCGACGCAACTGCTGGCGCGGTGCCAACAGCGTCTCCCCAGACACCGGCCAGCGCCTCAGCGCCTTCGTGTCGATTTCGATGAGACGATCTATCAACGGGTTGTCTCTTAAAATTTCCGCAGCCCGCCGCTCGACCACCCACGATATTTCCACGCGCGGCAATGCTCGCCGCACCGCCGCCAACGCCGGCAGGGTGTGAACAATATCGCCGATGCTTCCGAGTTTGACGAAGAGAATCCGCATACAGGTGGCAGGAAGATTGACGGTGCTGCGGCTACGAGCTACTGCTGCTCTGCATCTTCAGCTACTTTTCTGAGTTGTCTCTGGGGCACAAACTTGACCCGCTCGTAAACTTCAGAGAGCAACAGCTCACAGTCGATTGATTCAATCCTGATCTTCCCTCCCGGCTCGTTGACATCGTAAAGCCGCCATGCATTGTCAGGCTGCTGTACATAATGCTCAACGTGCATTTTATCTTGCGAGATCAGGATATACTCTTTCAGGTGAGCTATCCCGCGATAATCAGCAAACTTCTCTACCCGATCTCTTTTCTCGGTTGATTGTCCCAGTCGCTAGTTCAAACTTTGGGCTTTAGCCCAAGACTTTAGTAGGCTCTCTTGTATGAGAACCTACCGCCAAGGCTCGCATACGGTCTTTGACCTGAAAGTGCATCTGGTCTGGATTACTAAGTACCGCTATCGCGTCCTGACCCCAGAAATAGGACTGCGGCTGCGGGAACTCATCCGCCAGAGTTGCGAAGCTCACGACATCGAGATCATTAGCGGACGTGTGAGCAAAGATCACGTCCACCTCTACATCAGCTACCCGCCCGACCTCGCCGTGAGCGAGATAGTGCGGCGGCTCAAGGGGCGCTCGTCGCGGCGCATCCAAGAGGAGTTCCCGCAACTAGGCAAGCAATACTGGGGGCGGCACTTCTGGGCCATCGGCTATGCGGCCTTCAGTTCGGGTCATGTGACGGACGAGATGATTCGTGAATATCTGAAGCCGCACGACCAACACCCAGCGCACCGGGACGATGATTTCGTCGTGGAGTAACGGGCGACTTGCAGTCACCGCGACTGACTTGCAGTCAGAGAGCTTTGAGTCGGCTTAAGCCGAAACCGCGACTTTCAGTCGCTAAACATTCTATGGACTTTTAGTCCATAGTGGTTGAATTCCCAGCCGGCGTGAGACATTGCCGGTGATCAGATTATGCGCCCGGCTCGCTCCGACCATCGCCACCATTTGCCCATCAACGTACTCATGTTTGATCTCTGAGGCGCGCTCAAAGGAAAGATATTCTTCGATGGTGTAATACTCTTCTTGCAGTGATTGGGATGCGTCTCTCTGAATCATAGATAAATACTCCGCTCTACATTCGACGCCGGGCCTCTACTCTTGACATTACTCTTCACTCGTCACTGTCATGTCAACCCTGCGGTTAAGCTGCATGACCATGTGCGACGACGAGTGATCTTTCGGATCGCCGACGATAGCGACGCGCCCGCCGTAGGAGCGTACCACGTCGCGTTCGGGGACAGTCTCCGCCGTGTAGTCCGTGCCTTTGGCGTGAACATCGGGGCGGATGGCGAGGAGCAGTTCGGTGACGGTGGCCTCTG